>NZ_JBFUJC010000211.1:0-5467 GCF_056401595.1 Paenisporosarcina sp. P4_E4_2
TAATGCTGCGCTCGTTGCCACATAAAAAGGAAAACGAAGGCTTACTTCTGCCAATAAGCCACCGATTGCTGGCCCAATCATAAAGCCAAGGGACATCGAAGCACCAAGCAATCCCATTCCTTTTCCACGCTCTTCTTCAGTCGTAATATCCGCGACGAATGCCATCATTGGCGGAACGATAAACGCCGAACCGACACCGCTAAAGAACCTTGCCAAATACAAAATCCATAAATCTGACGCTAATCCGAACATCAGTTGAGACAAACCGAAAATGACAAGTCCAATAATAATTAAATACTTACGACCATATTTATCTGATAAGTCTCCGGCTAAAGGAGAAAATAAAAATTGAGAAAAGGCAAACATGGCGATCAAAAATCCAAGTGCCTGACCAGCCACACCAAAGGTTTCCAAGTAATCTGGCATTATTGGAATAATTAAGCCAATTCCTGACATGGCAATGAACATATTAAACATCAGCACAAAAAGTGCAAAGCGATTTGATTTACCCGCCATTATACATCCTACTTTCTTGCTCAAACTGTTTCGAGTATCTAAAATTTTAACACATAATTAATAAAAATCCATTACAAAAACCTGCCCAGTGTATGAGCAGGTTTCGTATCCGCAAGTTGAAGTTTTATCTCTATAAAAGGGAGTTGATTTAATGATTACTGGGCATCCATCTTAAATTCCAAGAACAACTCATTGTACCTACCGAGAGTTTCCAATCCCAGGTTTTTATAGACTTCCAAACGCTCCCGCATCTCTTTAGTTGGATAAAAACGCTCATCCCCAGTTACTTCAGGATCCATCAGTGGAATGGCATTTTCATTAGGTGTCGAGTATCCTACATAATCTGCATTTTGCGCAGCTACTTCTGGATCAAGCATGAAATTGATAAATTTATGAGCACCTTCTACGTTTGCTGACGTTTTCGGAATAACCATATTATCAAACCATAAGTTTGATCCTTCTTTAGGAACAGCATAGTCAATATCTTCATTGACATACATAATGTCAGCAGCCTGTCCTGACCACACCAGAGCGACAGCTGCTTCACTGCGTCGCATCGTTTCCACAATTTCATCACCAAGAATGGCTTTAATATTGGGAGATAGGGTTTTTAATTTATCCGTAGCTTCTTGAAGTTGATGCTCATCTTTTGTATTGAGTGAATATCCCAAAGAATTCAAACCCATACCCATTACTTCACGTGCACCGTCAACTAAAATGACTTCCTGCTTTAAAGATGGATCCCACAGATCTTCCCAACTTTCGAATGTTTGACCATCCAGCAGTTTTGGATTGAAGGCGATTCCAACTGTTCCCCAAAAATAAGGAATGGAATATTCATTGCCAGGATCAAAAGGTAAGTCAAGGAAGTAAGGGTCTATGTTTGATAAATTAGGTATTTTACTATGATCTATCGGAATTAATAAATCGTTTTCTTTCATTTTTTCAATCGTATATTCGGAAGGCATGGCCACATCATACGAAGTACCACCTTGTTCGATTTTTGTCATCATCGCTTCGTTCGAATCAAATGTTTCATAAACAACTGTGATACCTGTTTCTTTTTCAAATCGTTTGATGAGTTCAGGGTCAATATATTCTCCCCAGTTGTAAACGCTGATTGTATCGCTTCCAGCTCTTCCTGTTGATTTGTTCAGTTGGTTATTGATATAAAATAAAACTGTGCAAATGATGAGTATCGCTATAACTGCACGAATGATATCTTTCATTTAGAAACCCCCGTTCTAAGCGGGTTTTTTGTGCGATTCGTCACGAAGTAATAACCTAGTACCAATAATAGTGTAACGATAAACAAAAGACCCGATAATGCATTAATCGTTAATGTGATCCCTGCACGTGCCATGGAATATATTTCAACGGACAGGGTGGAAAAACCATTCCCCGTTACAAAGAAGGTCACGGCAAAATCATCCAGTGAATATGTCAGGGCCAAAAAGAATCCCGCAAATATCCCGGGTTTAATATATGGAATGATTACACGGCTCAATACATCACGTTTTGAAGCGCCTAGATCGAGTGCTGCATCAATTAAAGTACTGCTCATTTCCTGTAATTTTGGCAAGACCATAATGACCACAATTGGGACACTAAACGCGATATGTGATATCAATACCGAAGCAAAGCCCAATTTCACTCCGACCATTGTAAATAAGATCAAGAATGATGCCCCTATGATTACATCAGGGCTGACAACTAGCACATTGTTAAGGGACAACAGTGCATTACGGGATTTACGGTTTTTTAAAAATATTATACCGATAGCACCGATTACCCCAATTGCAGTGGAAAGGAGTGCAGATAATAATGCAACAATAACCGTATTAATCAGAATCATGATGAGTCGTGTATCGGCAAAAACTGCCTTATAGTGTTCAAAGGTAAATGATTTAAAACTTGACATGGTACCACCACTATTAAATGAGTAAAAGATCAAGTAAAAGATAGGCGTATACAGAATGACAAAAACAAGTGCTAAATAAACTTTTGATAATTTACTTGATCTGTCCATTTGAAAGCGCCCCCTTATCTTTTTGACCAGTTAAAATCATGATGATAACCATAAATAAAATCAAGAATACGGCAATGGTCGAACCCATTCCCCAATTTTGAGTCACTAAAAATTGTTGTTCGATCGCTGTGCCAAGCGTAATGACCTTGTTACCAGCTATCAGTCTGGTAATCATAAATAACGATAGGGAAGGAATAAATACAGCTTGAATTCCAGATTTCACACCATTGATTGTTAATGGGAAAATCACTTTCGTAAATGTTGTCCATGTAGATGAGCCTAGGTCGCGGGCGGCATCTATCAGCGAATGATTCATTTTATCGAGAGAGTTAAAAATCGGTAAAATCATGAATGGAATAAAAATATAGACTGAAACGAAAATGAAACTGAAATCAGTATAGAGAATTTGTTTTGTGCCAATACCCAATGTGTCGAACAGTTGATTTATAGGGCCAATTACACCAAAAATACCAATAAAGGCATATGTTTTTAACAACAGATTAATCCATGAAGGAATAATGATAAGCAGTAACCATAATTGTTTATGTTTTGTTTTGGTCAACCAGTAAGCAGTGGGATATGCAATGACTAAAGTGAAAGCAGTAATAAGAAAAGCATACCAAAACGAGCTTAAGGTCATTTTCAAATATACAGAAGTAAAGAAATTCTGATAATTGACGAATGAAAAATTCCCATGTAAATCAAACAACGAAAAATAAACAACAAGTACAATTGGTGCAATGACAAAGAGCAGCATCCAGCCAATATAAGGAACTAAATAATAGGAACGATTTGTGTTATTTTGCATGGTGCTCTTCTCCATACGATTCTAGACGCTTGTCGAATTCTTCTTCTGTTTCGTTCAAACGCATGACATGAATCGCTTCCGGTTCAAAATCCAAACCGATTTCTTCCCCTACTGCTGCCTTTTTAGTCGAATGGACGAGCCATTCGTTGCCTTCTTTATCGAAGGTAGATAATTCATAGTGAACTCCCCGGAATAATTGTGTGTCTACTTTAACGGTCATTTTTCCTCGATCAACAGTAGTAATTTCCAAGTCTTCCGGACGGATGACGATATCTACTTTCTCGTTCGACGACAAACCTTTGTCCGCACATTCAAATTCTTTTCCGCCAAATTGTACACGGTAATCGGAAATCATCACTCCTGGAACGATATTGGATTCTCCAATGAAATCTGCCACGAATCTGTTGATAGGTTCATCATAAATATCCATGGGTGTACCGCTTTGTTGAATGACTCCTGCATTCATAACAAAAATTTCATCTGACATAGCCAAGGCTTCTTCCTGATCATGTGTAACAAATATAAAGGTCTTGCCGAGTCGCTGTTGCAATTCACGAAGTTCATATTGCATTTCCGTTCTCAACTTCAAATCAAGTGCAGACAATGGTTCGTCGAGTAAGATAACTTCCGGATCATTTACAATAGCGCGTGCGATTGCCACACGTTGTTTTTGTCCACCAGACATTTCGACAATTTCACGGTTCTCATATCCTACTAAATTAACAAACTTAAGAGCTTCTAATACTCGACGATTAATCTCGTCTTTTTTTAACTTCTTGATACGTAATCCAAATGCCACATTCTCAAATACATTTAGGTGAGGGAAGAGGGCATAGTCTTGGAAAACCGTGTTGACTTGTCGTTCATTTGCGGGCACATGGTTGATTTTCTTGCCATTGAAATATATTTCGCCGCTGGTCGGTTCCATGAATCCGGCAATCAATCGCAATATCGTCGTTTTTCCACAGCCGGAAGGACCCAGTAATGTATAAAATTTTCCGCGTTCAATCTCAAAGCTCACATTGTTTAACACAGGTGTCGCGCTGTCGTATGATTTTGTGACGTTGTCAAAGCGGATAATCGTAGTGTCTGTCATGATTGACCTCCTGATTTATAAGTAAGAATGTGTAACAACAATTAATATTTCTGATTCCCCGTTGTGGTGATTGGATAATTGATGATGATCTGAAGCTTCAAAGTATAGGGACTGTCCTTCTTTTGCGTAAAATTCATGCGTTCCAAGAACGAGACGAATATTGCCTGTTAAGACATACATAAAAGTTTCTGATAAAGAAGGTTCGAATTGCTTATATTCCCCTTCTTCAAAAAATTTCACGAGAACCGGTTCCATTTCTTTGTCGTTTGATTCAGGGACAAGCCACCGAATTTGATACTTCTTGTCTTCATCGCAATAAACGGTTTGGTCTTCTTCCAAATACACAACGCGTTGATTTTTTTCATCATCAAAGAAATCTTTCGGTTTAGATCCGAGCACTTCCAGTAAAGTAAAAAGCGTTTCAATTGATGGGGAATTCAAATTTCGCTCCAGTTGTGAAATGTAGCCTTTACTCAAATCGGTACGTTCACCTAATTCTTCCTGAGTTAACCTTTTCTTGATGCGCAAACTCTTAATTTTGTTTCCAATTTGCATAAAGAGATGCTCCTCGCAGGTGTGATTAATAGCAACCAATGTTTATGTAAGTTTACTATCACAATACTTTAAGTTTACTATAAACGTCTTTTATTATACAAAATCCACCAATTTTTTCAAGTCTATTTATAAAAAAACTTCCCATCATAAGATGAGAAGTGAATTAATGCGTTATCTGTATTGATCGCGTTTCCATTTTCTGAATTTCTTCCAAAGACCTTTTCCGCCTGTTGTAGCCAATAAGATTGCTGATAGTGAAATACCAGCCAAAGCGGTAATGAGTGAGATCCATTCGAAAAATGAGTAGCCAGGGACCTTAGACCAATCTGTTTTTCCTTTCCAATCTTCGATGACCAAGTTCATTCCGTAAATACCGGAAACTACTGTAAAGACGGTAAGCATGAATAACAACATATTATGGCGTTTATTTGATTGATTTTCTTGGGCACGATAAAGCTCGTGC
>NZ_JBFUJC010000212.1:0-5448 GCF_056401595.1 Paenisporosarcina sp. P4_E4_2
AAGAAGACCCAGCTAAGATAGAAATCATTAAGAAATCGTTGGCTAAAGGTGGAGCAACTGTAAATAGTAAAGCTTTTGCAAGCGAATATTCCGACGCACAAAAAAAGGTTAAAGATTCTCATGCTAAATTTAAAAGCTTTGTGAATACGCAGCCTAAAACGCAAATAATTGGCGGGAAATCTGTTAAAACGGCTATGAGTATTACACGAGAATATTCAGAAGCATTTAATGGAGTAGCTTTATCACTACCTGCAAAATTAGTTGAAAATATTGCCAAAAATCCAGAAGTTGCTTCTGTTTGGTCTCAAATAGAATATACGGTTGCTGAAGGATCTACTCCAAAAGCTTTAGAGACAAGTGAATCTGTAGGCAAGCCTACAACAGGGCTTTCTTTATTAGGATTAGATAAACTTCAAGCTGAGGGTCATACAGGCATTATTAAATCAGGTCCTCGTGCAGGCCAAAAAGTTAAGGTCGGTGTATTGGATACTGGTATTGACTACAATCACCCTGATTTGAAGGCTGTTTATAAAGGTGGACATGACTTAGTCAATAATGCAGGATTCGATGCAAATGGAAATGTCATTTATGTAGATGACCATGATCCAATGGAAACAAATTATGAAGATTGGGTAGCTGCTAAGGCGAATCCTAATCCAGTTGTTGGACCACCTCCTGCAGATTATAAACAGTATATTACATCTCATGGATCTCACGTTTCAGGGACTATAGCTGCAAATACGACAAATAATAACGACGTTTATTCAGCAAATGGTGTAGCACCAGATGTGGACCTTTATGTTTATCGTGTACTAGGACCAGGTGGACGTGGCACAACGGACTCCGTATTGAACGGTATTGATCAAGCAGTTAAGGATGATATGGATGTCATCAATCTTTCGCTTGGTGCATCGGTAAATGATCCGCTTTACCCAACCAGTGTCGCTATAAACAATGCTACTTTAGCCGGTGTTGTGTGTGATGTTGCAGCAGGTAATAGTGGTCCAGGTATAGCTACTGTAGGCTCACCAGGAACTTCTCCACTGGCGATAACGGTTGGTGCAAGTACGATTCCGGGATACATTCCAGTGATGACACTTAAGAATGGTTCAGCTTCCTATCAAGCTCGTTTGTTTGGTAAAAACTTCGCACAAGCAGACGATGCATTTAAAGGACAATCATTCCCGATTGTTGATGTCGGCTTAGGTAGTGCGGCAGATTACAATGGTTTAGATATGTCTGGTAAAATTGCTCTTGTGAAACGTGGTGGAGATTTTTTACAGACTAAAATGGCAAATGCTAAAAAAGCCGGCGTTGCAGGTATGATTATTTGGAACAATAGTGCCGATGCAGATAATCAAGGATATATAACAAGCTTCTTAGGCGTTAGCATGGATAATGTTTACTCTGTTTCATTGACTCAAGCGCAGGGACAAGCTCTTTCTGAAGCCATTAACAAGGATCCTAAATCAGCAACGATTACGTTCCCAGATACACTTGATGCGCCTATCGCAAAGAAAGGCGACGAGTTGGCAAACTTTAGCTCAACGGGACCGGTAAAAGATTGGACAATCAAGCCAGACGTTGTAGCACCTGGTGTTGACATTTCGTCTACCGTTCCATATGACGTTTGGGAGCCACAAGACGGAGTAAGTGTAGAAAATAGAGATTATAAGTATGCTTATGAATTAATGTCCGGGACTTCAATGGCAACGCCTCACGTTGCAGGTATTTCAGCGTTGATTTTAGCTGCAAATCCAGAGTATACTCCGGCAGATGTTAAGTCGGCATTAATGAATACAGCTAAGGATATTAACACAGATTCAAAGACTTATAGCGTATACCAAGTCGGTGCTGGACGTGTTGATCCTGCACGTGCGATTAAAGAGGATGTAAAAATCCAAGTTTTAGATAAAGCATATACCGTTGATTCAGATTCATCTACGCTAACTCAAATTGATAACCTTACAGGCAGTATGTTCTTTGGCTTTAAAGGTAGAGGAGAAGGCGCATCAAACGGCTCTGATGATGTGATTTCATCAAAAGATTTTAACGTAACCAACCAAGGAACTAGCAGTAAAACATTTAATGTAAGTACTCAATTTATTTCAACAAAATTTGCTGGATCAAATAATGTAGGTCCTGGCACAGGAAATGATGTCAAAATTGATTTTTCTACCGGTGGTACAAAAGTGTCATCCATTAATGTTGACGGTGGAAGTACCATTAAAGCAACAGCAAAAATAACGGTTCCGTCAAACTCAATTGAGGGTACTTACGAGGGTTATATTTACCTGGTAAATGCGGCGAACTCATCGGAGTCATATCGTATTCCGTTCACTATTACCGTTGCGGAAAAAGGAATTGATACTTTTAAAGTTGATTATAAGGCAATGACTATGCCAGGTGGAGCAGCTGGCTATCGCTTCTCCATTAATAGTTCAATGGAAAACTTCTATATTGTATTAAAAGATAAGAATGGAAATTATTTGGGCGTAGCTAACACATTAAGTGATGCAAGTTGGCTTTCCCCAGGTGTCCAATACGGACCATATTTATCGCTTTTTAATGGACAATATCTTCCATTTACAAAGCCATATGAGGGCTCATTGGATCAATCCGGAATAGCAACAAAGACCGAATCTATTAAAGAGGGCGCATATTCCCTTGAAATGATTATGACTGATGAAGCTGGAAAACGTTACACAAAAGAAGATACAGTCTATGTAGACAGTACGCCGCCAACCATCAACATGGACAGCGATTCAAAGCCAGGGATCTATGAAATCGACCCTACAGGCTACTCACCTGGACAAGAGATTAAAGGATTTTATGGTTCAGTCTACGATTCTAACATCGATGTTATGAAAGATAATGGTGAAACTTCGGTGCTAAGCCCTAAAGATGGTAGGACACCTGTTCCTGTAGATCAAGCATTGAACACGGTTATTGGCTATCAAGATAGTATGTTCCCAACTGTATTCTTTGATACAGATGAGAAAGGTCGTTTCCATTTTGGAATTACTCCTGAGGACTTAACTTCAAAATTCGGAAGCGCATTTTGGATTTATCCAAGTGATTATTCTGGGTCAGGTGATCCAGATATAACTAAACAGGATTATTATTTTATCAAAAAAGGTACTCCATATTTAACACTTACCTCTTCTGGAGGTGTTGATGCAGGTCAAGGTAATGAAGATAAGGTTGTAATTGATGCGAATAAACCTTTCAAAACGACAATCGCAACGAAAAATGGATTAGGAATGTCAGGCGGTAAAATTACTCTCAATGATCAAGGAGTGTATTCTTTTAGCAATATCAGATTGACAGAAGAATATAAAAACTATTTAATCAGCAAAGAAATTGACCCTACGAAAGTACTAACTGTAGGTGAGCCGTATAAACATCCAATCTATCAAATCGGTAAAAACATTGATGTTACAATATCTGGAATTGGTTCAGAGGGTGCTCTTGACCATGATATGAATATTATTGAAGCAGACGTGACTTATTCTAATCCCGATCCGATTGTTGGACCATTTGAATATATACTATTACAAGCAAGTTTAAACTTGTCAGGTGAAGATACAAAAGTGACGTGGTTCCCAACCAATGTACCTAATGTGCGACAGTCAATATCCGTGCTTAGAGGTCGTGTGGCAGCTGAAGCTTACGCAAGAAACACTGTTAACAATAACTATCCTCAATTCACAGTGGATTCAGGAGCGAAGGTAACTGTTAAAGATGATAAGGGTAAAACATTTACAACAGATAGCCCTACAAGTTTTAATAATACAATTGCGTATACTTTTATCAACCCGTATTATGCCGTGACGATGGATGTAAGTAATTCACCATATTCTGTCGAAGCGAATGTACCAGGTCACTTCAAGGGATATGGGCAAACACCAGTCATTGGTGAAAATAAATTTGGATATCAATCAGGAACAATAAAAGATATCCCAGGTCTTTTCCCGATTCTTTTAGGTGGAGATGTCAATGGGGATAACGTAATCGATATGAAAGATTTGACGGATGAAATCAATGTTTATTATCAATATAAGAATTTGAGTAATTTTAATAATCCGGCCAATACGTTAGCCAACAAAACGGCATTCCTTAACAGCAACAGAAATGCTGATATTTATTGGATAAAACCAGGATCTACCGGTTATGGAATTGATTATAATGACTTCTATTTCATTTTCAAAAACTTTGGTAAACAAAATCAAAATGCGATTGATGCAGGGGTAACGGTTCCAACCACCCAAATGACGGTGGATCAAGATATGACCATTACGACTCAATATGGCGGATCCATCACGTTAAATGCGGGAGACACACTACAACAAGTCATGCAAAAGCTGAATTTTGCAGCTCCAGCCCAAGCAATCGCATCAACACCGAAGTTAGAGGACTTGCAGAATGGGGCTACGATTTCACTTGCTCCAACAAGCGAAGTGTTCGTTGATGATGTTGTATGGAGAAAAGCAATTACGAAAATCATGATTGGTTCAACCGATGTCACAGATAAAGTGACGATCACGGCGGGTTATCAGTACTTTGATGCAACTGGCGCATCACAGACGATGCAATCGAAGATTACGTTCCCTGGTTCTTTATTCCCTACGGCAACGAATTACACTGTAACCGTGAAGGCTGCAGGATACCAAGATGTAATCAAATCTTTTACAATTTCAACTGTCCCAATTCCGACGCCTGAGATTCCAATTATCACAGACCCAACCGTAGCTCATATCGGGCAGGATTTAACGTTAACCTTCCCGGAAGATGCGAACTGGCGAAATGGAATCAATAAAGTGATCGTGACGACAAACAATAATAAAAGTATGGATATCACGACTTTAATGAATCCAGATACGAATCAAAAATATTACGATATTAGTCAGCCTGGAAAAATTACGTTCAACGCAAAAACATTTATGACGAATTCAACACTTGATCCGAATAATGATACTTCATATGGTAATGCGACGGTCAACCCTGGTGGAACGAGCTACCTGCCGCAGCTTTACAAAATCACCATTGGTTCTAATGGTACAGATGGCACTGTTTATCCAGATGTCTTTGCAGGTTATGACCCAGTTTACACAGGTCAACAACCGATTGGGTACAGCATTACGTTTAACAGCCAAGGCGGCTCGACAATCAATTCAATGGCCGTGGGTTTTAGAGCAAGTTCAAGTAGATCTAATGGTCCAAATAGTGATTTAATAAACTTTAAAACCCTTGCGCCACAAAGAGCGGGATATAAATTCCTTGGTTGGTATAACGAACCAGGAGGAATTACACAATGGGATCCTTCAACTCTCTTAACAGAAGACAAGACGGTTTATGCGAAATGGCAAATGAATACCACTCAAAACTATTCGCCTGTTGATAAAGCGAATCCGACTGGTTTAAAATTCGACGGAAGTAACGGTGGCG
>NZ_JBFUJC010000213.1:0-5423 GCF_056401595.1 Paenisporosarcina sp. P4_E4_2
GGCTTAGAATGCATTTTTTACTAAGACCTGAGACTTAGAAGATTCTAAGAAGAGAGTAGAAAATTTCACGATAGTTCTGTAAAATAATAGTGAGTGAATATTCATTCAATTCCGTTAAAAGAGGTGTAACGATGAAAGAAGTCGTGATTATAGAAGGAATACGTACTGCAGTCGGTCGGAGAAAAGGGAAATTTGCACAAATGCGACCAGACGAATTGGCCGCAATTGTTTTGGGAAAATTAGTCGAACTGGCCGGAATTGAAAAAGGCGACGTAGAAGACATTATTTTAGGGTGTGTCTCTCAAGCAGGTGAACAAGGAGGCAACATTGCAAGAACAGCGGGATTGATAGCTGGCTTTCCGACCAAAGTTCCTGGGACGACGATCGACCGTCAATGTGGTTCCAGCCAGCAAGCGGTGCATTTTGCCGCACAGGCAATCGCATCCGGCGACATGGATATTGTGATTGCGGGTGGTGTTGAAAGCATGACACGGGTACCGATGTTTTCAAATATGGGAGACGCCAAACCAAGCAAGAAACTAACGGAGCAATACGAAATCATTAATCAAGGATTGTCTGCCGAACGAATTGCAGAAAAGTGGGATTTATCCCGGGAACAATTGGATGCATTTTCTGTACAAAGTCATGAACGTGCCTTTCAGGCGATTGCCGAGGGTCGATTCGAAAGTGAAATAGTACCAATAGAAGTGACAAACGAAGATGGATCAACTGAGCTGTTTTCTGTTGATGAAGGTCCAAGAGCAGGAACTACTCTTGAAACACTGGGTGGTTTGAAAACGGTATTTGATGAAAAGGGACGAATTACCGCAGGCAATGCTAGTCAAATGAGTGACGGCGCTTCAGCAGTATTGTTGATGTCGCTTGAAAAAGCAAAGGAATTGGGACTAACACCTCGTGCGCGCATTCATACCCGTGTTGTTGTTGGATCAGATCCAACGCTTATGCTGACGGGTCCAATTGCAGCAACGCAAAAAGTATTGGAGAAAGCAAAGCTCACCATCGAAGATATGGACGTATATGAAGTTAATGAAGCCTTTGCTCCAGTGCCGCTTGCCTGGTTAAAGGATACAGGTGCTGATCCGTCTAAGTTAAATCGCAATGGGGGTGCAATAGCACTCGGTCATCCATTGGGCGCATCAGGAACGAAACTGCTTGTCACTTTGTTGCATGAGCTGGAACGCACAAATGGACGATATGGACTTCTAGCGATTTGTGAGGGGATGGGTATGGCGAACGCCACCATTATTGAGAGATTGCCAGAATCGGAGGGACAGTCATGATAACAGCAGAAGTCATTGCCATCGTAACGGGTGGAGCATCAGGACTTGGAGAAGCCACTACACGCCGATTGGTCGCTCAGGGTGGGAAAGTCGCCATTTTTGATTTGAATGAAAAACGTGGGCAAGCAATGGTTAAAGAATTAGGTGAAGAACAAGTAGTTTACTTTCAAACAAATGTCACGGATGCTCAGCAAGTTGAACAACATGTAGCAGAAGTGGTGGCACATTATGGGAAGGTCAATGCGTTGATTAGTTGTGCAGGCATCGCGACGCCCGGCAAAGTAGTATCACAGAAAGGTCCGCTTGCACTTGATCGCTTCGAACAAGTTATTCAAGTGAATCTAATCGGCACATTCAACGTATTGCGTGTTGCTGCTCATGCCATGCAACAAAACAATCCGAACGAAGAAGGGGAACGAGGTGTCATCATTAACACTGCTTCCGTCGCAGCTTTTGAAGGTCAAATTGGCCAAGTGGCATACAGTGCTTCTAAAGGCGGTGTCGTTGGCATGACGTTACCGATTGCCCGTGAATTTGCTAGAGACGGCATTCGTGTTATGGCGATTGCCCCAGGTCTAATCGAAACGCCGTTGTTCGAAGGTTTGCCTGAACCAGCACGAGTTTCCTTGGCAAGTTCCGTGCCATTCCCGAATCGTTTAGGAAAGCCGAGTGAATATGCGCAATTAGTAGAAAGCATTTTAATAAATCCAATGCTTAACGGCGAAGTGATCCGTTTAGATGGTGCCATTCGCATGCAACCAAAATAAGGAGGAGTCTTGATGGGGAAATACCGTTTTGAGACTGATGAGCACGTGATGTTCCGCAAGTCGCTTCGCAAATATTTGGAAAAAGAAGCTGCTCCTCATTACGAACAGTGGGAAGAAGACCGTATGATTCCTAAATCATTTTGGCGGAAGCTTGGCGACATGGGTTATTTAAGCCCACAAGTTGAAGAGAAATATGGCGGACTGGAAGTTGATTTCCGATACGCTGTCATCATCGGTGAAGAGATGGAACGTGTTGGAGCGAGCTTGACAGGTGTTGGATTGCATAATGATATCGTGGTTCCATATATTGAAGCGTACGGAAACGACGAACAGAAAGCTCGCTGGCTGACGGGATGTGTAACAGGCGAGCATATCACCGCTATTGCCATGACTGAACCAGGGGCAGGATCTGATTTGGCGGCGATTCAAACAACTGCTGTTCTTGATGGTGATACGTATATCGTAAATGGTTCCAAAACCTTCATTACGAATGGCATCAATGCGGATCTAGTTGTAGTTGTCGTGAAAACCGATACACAAATTGAACCGAAGCATCGCGGAATCAGCTTGCTGGTAATCGAGGAAGGCATGGCTGGGTTTACGCGTGGACGCAAGCTGAACAAAGTCGGCATGCACGCGCAGGATACAGCAGAGCTGTACTTTGAAGATTGTCGAGTGCCTGCTAAGAACCTGCTTGGCGAAGAAGGAAAGGGTTTCACTTATTTAATGGAGAAGCTCCAACAGGAAAGATTAATGGTGGCAATTTCCGCTCAAACATCTTCTGAAGATATGGTCGAAATGACACTGGATTATGTGAAATCCCGCAAAGCATTTGGCAAACCAATCGGAGCGTTCCAGAACACGCAATTCAAGTTAGTTGAAATGAGCACCGAAGTTGAACTTGGTCATTCATTCCTTGAATCGTTGATTGAAGATCATATGGCAGGGAAAGACATTGTCTCAAAAGTGTCCATGGCGAAGTATTGGCTGACGGAAACTGCCAAGAAGATTTCCGGTGAATGCTTGCAATTACACGGAGGCTACGGCTATATGGAAGAATATAAAATTGCAAGGCGTTATCGAGATATTCCAGTCGCTTCGATTTATGCAGGCAGCAATGAAATCATGAAAGTGATTGTCGCGAAGAAAATGGGGCTGTAGATGAGGGCAAACAGGATCCATGAAGATGATTAAAAGAGGTTCAAAATGAAATTATCAAATGAACAAGAAATTGTAGAAGCCATTTCTAATGACGAGTGGATGATGAATGTTATCAGACAAGCAGCTACACTAGAGTTACCCGACTGGTGGATATGTGCTGGATTCATAAGAGGAAAAGTATGGGATGAATTACACGGATTTTCTGAAAAAACCATACTTCCAGATGTGGATGTCATTTATTTCGATTCGAAAAATTTGGACGAACACATTGAAAAACTCTATGAAAAAGAACTAATTAAATTAGATTCAACCATTCCTTGGTCCGTTAAAAATCAAGCAAGGATGCATACTTTGAACAAGGTAGAACCCTATATATCCTCAATAGATGGGATGTCAAAATTTCCAGAGACAGCCACAGCTATTGGCATAACTTTTGATGACAAAGGGGAACTTCATTTATGCGCTCCACATGGAGTCAGAGACTTATTAACAATGAAAATCTCTCCCACCCCTTATTTTGAAGGGTCGCAAATATATTTTGATAGAGTTAAGCGAAAAAACTGGTCAGCAACATGGCCCTTAGTGAAAGTAGAGTAAGCGGCAGGGCTTTTTCTGTCGCTTTTTCAATTACTACTATTGTTATCGAATGAATTATCCGTAGCATTCTGACAGTGCGTTAAACGATCAGTGTGGAAGCGCGAATAGAAAGGGAGCAACCGCGAATAGAGTAATATTTTCACTCCCAAACCTCAGGCATATTCTAGAATGTTTCAAAGAATGGAATCGCCTTGTCTTTCATACAACGTATCGCAAAGGGATTTAACGCATATCATGATATACTTTCCAAAAACAACGAGGAGGTGTCTCTTATGCCGACCAATATCCCAGCGAGCCTGACGAAAGACTTGGCGCTGACGATTTACAATGCTGGATTTGCGTTAATTCAAGAAATCCGCTCCATTCCTCCACTTTCAGACGATCATATCATCTACTATTCGGACGTACCACAACGGATTGAATCGAATTCCGTTCAGGTGAAAGGTCTAAAAGTCACAGAGCTTACTTACGAATATGACTTGATGGATCGACTCAAGTTGCTGGAGAAATATGTTGGGCATCAAATCAGAATCRTCAATAAGAAAACAGGCGAAGAAAAGACATACCTTCTGTTAAGCGTCCAAAATGGTTTGGTCCTTGCAGACATGCTGACAAGAGAAATCGTTCTTGATGCAGAAGGGGAGATCCGCTTGCCGGACGGTCCGGAAGAAGTGATGTTAAAGCCCACACTCGTTTGGCGTTTTGAAGAACAAACGGCAGAAGATGTACGGGTTACGTATTTAACGCGGGGGCTAAGTTGGGAAGCGGACTATGTGGCACAAGTTAGGGAGAATGATTTTGATTTGACAGGATGGGTAACGATGACGAACAACTCGGGCATGACGTTTGACGATGCGACAATAAAACTAATGGCGGGGACAGTGAACCGAGCACCAATTCGCATGCAAAAAACGATGAGTTTTGAGCAGGGTGCCATGGCCGAAATGGAACCGGAACGTCAGGCATTTGGAGAGTACTATCTATATACGCTCCCTGAAAGACTGACGCTGGAGAATCGACAGCAAAAGCAAGTTCAACTTTTTTCTGCCTACAAAATCAAATCGCACACGGTATATGAAGTGGATGCGTACAGTGCCCATCCAACAGTGTACTTAACGTTCCGAAATGATGCGGAAAACGGCCTTGGATTCCCACTTCCAAGAGGGAGATTCAAATTGTACAAAGAAAATCCAAAGGACGGTTCTTCTGAATTTATCGGAGAAGATTACATCCCGCATACGGCTGCTGGCGAACTAGTCCGCATCAAATCAGGGGAAGCTTTTGATGTCACGGTGGAAAGTGATGTTGTGGCTAAATACAAGAAAGACGGCTATGAGTATGAGGAAGTCGTATACTTGATTCGCAATCAAAAAGACCACCCGATTGAACTTATCATCAATCATGGCACAAGCTATAGCGTATTTGATGTAGTTGAATCAACACACACTTGGAAACGGAAAGATAACGATATACAAATCTTTGTACCGGTTCCTGCAAAATCTGAAGTGAAAGTGGCATTTACGATTCGGTATGACCGGAGACAAGATGTAAAGGTGAATTAGCATCATGAAACGTATCAGTATGGGCACTCTTATTC
>NZ_JBFUJC010000214.1:0-5421 GCF_056401595.1 Paenisporosarcina sp. P4_E4_2
CTTTTTAGTCTATCCCTTCATTTTACTTCATTTTCACCAAGAAGTAAAAAAGGATAGCCCAATAGAGGACTACCCTTTGAATAATTTATTTTTAATATGTGCGAACAGGTAAAATGAGTTGCAAAATTGCATCATCATGAACTGATTTTAAGATGAATGGGCGCATTGCACCGGTGAATTGAACCATTACATCTTGGCCATCCACAGCTTTTAATGCATCCATCATATATTTCGCACTAAACGAGATTTTTAGTTCTTCTCCTTCGATAGATGTTGCTTGAATTTCTTCTTCCACTTTCCCTACTTCTGGTGAACTGGATGAAATTTCAACAACATTGCCTTCCAAAGAGCTAAATCGAACAATATTATTGCGTTCTTCTCGTGCCAATAAAGAAGCACGATCGATCGCTTGTAGTAATGCTTTCCCGTTTACGGTTACCGTTGTTTTGTATTCACTCGGAATTAAACGAGATGTATCAGGATAATTTCCTTCAAGTAAACGTGAATAGAATAATACATCAGAAGTTTTAAATAACACTTGTTGTTGTGTCATGACGATATGAACTGGTTCTGATGAGTCTCCAATGATTTTACTTAATTCATTTAAGCTCTTTCCTGGAATTACTACGCTATATTCTCCCTCAGGCAGCTGTTCCAAAGTCGTTTTACGTCGAGCTAGACGGTGACTGTCTGTTGCTACACAAACAAGCTCTCCATTTTTCACTTCCCAATGAACGCCTGTTAATACAGGACGACTTTCAGAAGTTGATACTGCGAATACTGTTTCACGAACAATTGATTTCAATAAATCTGCTGGAATGACAAACTGGCGATCATCTTGAATTTCTGGAAGTAATGGATATTCAGAAGCATCCAGTCCAATTAAATGGAATTCTGATTTACCTGAACGAATATGCGTTTGATATTGTTCATTTACTTCAATTTCAACATCACTTGTTGGTAACTTACGAACGATTTCGTTGAACATACGAGCTTGAACAACAATTGTCCCTTCTTCAATTACACGAATTACTTGTTCGCCATTTTCTTCAGCTTTAATAAAAGTTTGAATCGTAATATCAGAATCACTACCTGTTAAGTGCAAACCTTCTTCAGTAACTTCTAATTTAATTCCCGTCAAAATCGGAATCGTTGTTTTAGAACTTACTGCTTTCATTACATCGTTTAACCCATCTAATAACCGTTCACGCATGATTTCAAATTTCATGATTATACCTCGCTTATATATTTATTAATGTTTTAAAAGAATAATAGATATAGTAATAGGGCCTGTGGATTTGTTAATAAGTCCATTTTACCGAATAAAATCAGCCTATCCACATGTAGATAGACTGTGTATAAACTAGGCTGTCCAATGTGGGGTTATCCACAACTGTTAAGACTTACCTAATAGACTCTTAATTTGTTTCAGGTCTTGTTGAAGGGCCTGATCCTCTTTTAATAGAGTTGAAATCTTTTCATGTGCATGGATAACCGTTGTATGATCCCTGCCTCCAAATTCCTCACCAATCTTAGGTAAAGAGAAACTTGTCAACTCTCGAGATAGATACATGGCAATTTGTCTTGGAAAAGCAATAGATTTCGTTCGTTTCTTCGCTGTAAAATCCTCTAAACGTATGTGGAAGTGCTCACCCACCGTTTTTTGAATATCCAAAATCGTAATTTTACGCGGCTTTGCATTCGGCATAATATCCTTCAATGCTTCAGCTGCTAAATCCGAATTCATATCCTTATTAACTAAAGAAGAATATGCAACCACACGAATCAAAGCACCCTCAAGCTCACGAATATTTGAATCGATTTGATTGGCGATGTACATCATGACTTCATTTGGGATGTCCAAGCCATCTGCTTTCGCTTTTTTACGCAAAATCGCAATACGCGTCTCTAAGTCTGGAGGCGTGATGTCCGTAATTAAGCCCCATTCAAAGCGGGAACGCAGACGATCTTCCAATGTTGGAATTTCTTTTGGTGGTCTGTCACTTGAAATGACAATTTGCTTTGATTCTTCATGCAAAGTATTGAATGTGTGGAAAAATTCTTCCTGAGTTTGTTCTTTCCCGGCCAAAAATTGAATATCGTCTATTAATAGTACATCCACGCTGCGGTACTTGTTACGGAAATCTACCGTTTTATTATCACGAATAGAATTAATGAATTCATTCGTGAATTTTTCGGAAGATAAATAAACAACTTTTGCATTTGGGTTATGTTCCTGTACATAGTGACCAATTGCATGCATTAAGTGGGTTTTTCCAAGTCCTACTCCCCCGTAGATAAACAGTGGATTATAGGCTTTTGCTGGCGCTTCCGCCACTGCAAGTGATGCTGCATGCGCAAATCGGTTACCTGAACCGATAACAAAGGTATCAAATGTATATTTTGAATTAAGCATGCCAGGTGAATACTCTGGTTGCTCATCATCTTTCATTGAAACGATCGGTTTAGGAAGTGAGAAATCTTCCATGCTTTGATCTTTAGGTACAACAAATTTGATGGACAGGCCTTCCCCCGTCAATTCGGTCAATATACCGGCTATCAAATGTACATAATGCGTATCAAGCCAATCACGTGCAAATGAGTTTGGAGCCGCAATTGTCACTGTATCTCCTTGATAGGTCAACATTTTTGTAGATTTGAGCCACGTTTCAAAGCTTGGTTTCGAGATTTTTTGCTCCACTTGAGCAAGAACGCTCGACCATAGTTCTTCTAAATGTTCCAACAACGTACCTCCTTCTTTAAAATATTTTTTATCGACAATCTTACACATAATATGTATAGTCATGCACAAAACCACAAGTTGTGGATAAAGGTTAATCAGAGCCTTGGGATAAGCTATCCACAGATTATCAACAGTTGTGGATAACAACGAATACTGATTTTCGGTTTTGAAGAGTAAAACACAAACATCGTATCAAAAATAACTAGAAATTACAAGCGTTCTCGATGGTTATCCACAAAATGCATATTCATGCACACCGCTGTTGTCCACAGGCCGTGAGTTTGTTAAAAAGTTGTAGATAAGTGGTGTGGATAGAAAAAATGCCCCAAATTCGTTATCCACAGCACTGTGTGTAGAAAACTTCATATATGTGGACAACTTATAACCAGATGAATTTACACTGAAAGAGAACGATAAGAGAACGATATTTCGAAATGCTATTGACATTTAGGGGTCAAACTATATATAATATCCAAGACTGTCTATAAGAGATAAATCGACTTTCAATTTTTCAGGAGGTGTCACATAGATGAAACGCACATACCAACCAAATAAACGCAAACATAGTAAAGTTCACGGATTCCGTTCTCGTATGAGTTCTAAAAACGGCCGTCGCGTATTAGCAGCACGTCGTCGTAAAGGAAGAAAAGTATTATCAGCTTAAGCCCACTGATCCGCATCAGTGGTCTTTTTTTTCTTTACCTATTAGAAGCGAATGATCAGGTGGAGAAGGTGAAGCATGAATAAACGTCAACGAGTAAAGAAGAATGCAGAGTTTCAAAAGATTTTTAAACGCGGTAAATCCTTTGCGAATCGCCAGTTTGTCTTATATTTCTTACCGAAAGAAGGACAAGAGGAGTTTCGCATCGGCCTATCCGTGAGTAAAAAAGTCGGAAATGCAGTCGTCCGCAACCAAATCAAACGCTATATCAGACAATCTTTCTTGGAACTGAAAGATGAAATCAACCCGAACATGGATTATGTCATTATCGCCAGAAATCAGGCGGCCAGTTTAGATTTTCATGAAACAAAGAAAAGTTTGGAGCACGTTTTGAAAATCGCTAAAATGATTCAAAAGATTAAGTAATAAAGACAAGAAGTTTTTCATGTATATATATATAGAAGAAATGGAATGTCGTTTTAGGGGGAAGAAGGGTGAACAAACGCTTACTTATTATCCTCATGCTTGTTTCTGTCACGCTATTACTTAGTGGATGTACAGAGTATGATCAACCGATTTATGAGGGCAGTAAAGGATTTTGGAACGAATTTATTGTTTGGCCTCTTGTTTCTTTCATTACATTGTTCAAGGAATTACTCGGATCTTACGGATTAGGTATTGTCATGGTGACAATAATAATTCGTTTGGCGATTCTTCCTTTAATGATCAAACAAACAAAGAGTGCAAAGAATATGCAAGATGTTCAACCTGAACTTGCTAAACTCAAGCAAAAATACAGCTCAAAAGATGCGGCTACCCAACAGAAGTATCAACAAGAAATGATGGCGTTATTTAAAGAAAAAGGTGTGAATCCAGCTGCGGGCTGTTTGCCGGTAGTCATTCAAATGCCTATCCTAATCGGTTTCTATCATGCGATTAGTCGCATGAATAATACGCCAGAAATTAACTTAGGCAGCTTCTTATGGTTTGAGCTTGCTGAACCAAGTATTATTCTTGCGGTTCTTGCAGGAATCATGCAGTTCCTGGTATTACGTACTGGTCAAGCAATGAACAACCCTCAAATGAAAATCATGATGTATTTCATGCCTATTATGATTATCGGGTTCGGTATTTTCTTACCTTCAGCCTTAACATTGTACTGGGTAATCGGAAATATCATTTCATTGAGTCAAAACATGGTCATTTACAAACCATGGGAAAAAAGTACACTTCAACCTGCTAAAACTGGAGGGGCTAAAAAGTGAATCAGATTACGCAAACGGGTTCAACAACTGAAGAAGCGATATCTGCTGCATTAGCTAAACTTGAGACAACGAGAGATCAAGTCACCATTAACGTTTTAACTGAAGGTAAAAAAGGATTTTTAGGTTTTGGCTCCAAACTTGCAGAAGTGCAAGTTACAGTAAAGGAAGCACCACCCGTTGTGCAAGAGACTGAAATTGTCACTGTTGAGTCTGTAGAAGATCCGACAGAAAAAACAGTAGTGCCATTGCAAGAAAAAGGAGTTTCTAAGAATGTCGAGTCCACTCAAGGCGAGGCAGTTGAAGAAACGAAAGCATATATAAACCTTATTGCAAAAGAAATGAAAATTGACGATTTAACGATTCATACGGAGCAGAACGGTAAATATGTTACGCTTCGACTGGAAAGTAAAAAAGCAGCTGTACTTATTGGAAAACGAGGGCAAACGTTAAACGCCTTGCAACAATTATCACAATTAGTTGCAAACAAGTATGCTAACCATTTTTTGATGATTCAACTTGATGTAGAAAATTACCGCGAGCGCCGTCAAGAATCTTTGGAACAATTAGCCGAACGTATGGCGGATAAAGCAATCCGAACTGGAAAAAAAGTAGAGTTTGAACCAATGCCTTCTTATGAAAGAAAAGTGATACACAACGCTTTATCCAGACGGTTGGATATTGAGACCGTATCAGTAGGAACAGATCCTAATCGTTATCTCGTAATTGAACCATTAAAGTAATGGACAGCGGAC
>NZ_JBFUJC010000215.1:0-5415 GCF_056401595.1 Paenisporosarcina sp. P4_E4_2
GAGCATCACTTTGGCTTATACACCTGCAAATTTAAAGGACTTACTAAATAAGGTATGTAATAAAGAAAACAGTTTTTCACAATTTGATTTTAGTAAGTGGTGTGATAACTTAACTATGTTTTTTGATGATGACGAACGAGAAGAGTTGAATGAATTTGAAACCCTCGCTGCGTGGGTTGCGACAGACATTGAAGCCCAATGGGATTTGTTTTTAATTCATACTTATTCGTCTAAGATATTGCAGGACTTGGACCTCACTAAAGTAGAATTGCCTCATCAATGGTGGATTCAATGGTCAGAAGAAATGAACGAGGCGTTATAGCTTTTGTTAATCGAACGAATACGCCCTCGAAAAAGGAGGATAAGCATGTTACATCACGTAGAAATGAATGTCTCCAATTTACAGCAATCCCGCGCCTTTTATGACTTTCTATTGCCGATGCTAGGCTATGAACTCTATCAACAATGGGATAAAGGATTTAGTTATAAGGTCAATCATACATATCTAGTTTTTGTACAAACAGAGGAGAAGCATGCGGATGCGTCATTCCACCGAGGTTGTACAGGCTTAAACCACCTCGCATTTCATGGGGAGTCCCGTGCGCAAGTTGATGCTCTGACGGAAGAATTGATAAACCGTGGCGTAAACATTCTATATAAAGATCGTCATCCCTTTGCAGGAGGCAATCATACGTACGCTGTATTTTTTGAAGATCCGGACCGGATAAAATTAGAGATTGTAGCGCCTAAATAACGGGTATCAGGTAGAAAAGTAGTGATTCTGCCATGCCGTTTGATTAAGACCTGGATTACGAAAATTTAGACCTTCGGAAAAAGCCTGAGTTGTACCACGTTATAAAACGCTGGGCTTCCGTATACAGTGTTAGAGACTACCTTGGTTGAATCATTAGCCAGACCATTCGCATTCCTTTATGCTAAAAGAAAACGATAGTTGGGGGAATCTCCATGAACATTACGATATTTGGTGCGACAGGTCGTGTAGGAAATGAAATCTTACAACGTGCTCTCGAAGACGGTCATCTTGTGAGGGTCCTTGTACGCACACCATCCAAACTAACGCCTCATGAAAATTTAACGATTCTAGAAGGCGATATCCGAGAACAACAATTGGTGAGTGAAGCGATAAAAGGGGCGGATGCCGTGTTCAGTGCAATTGGTACTGATAAAACTACAACACTGACAGATGCGATCCCGCTTATTATTGAAGCCATGCAAAAAGAAGAAATAAAACGCATCGTCACAATCGGCACGGCAGGGATTTTGCAAAGTCGTACCAACCCTGAAGCGTACCGCTTTCAGTCAACTGAATCAAAACGTCGCTTAACCTTTGCGGCAGAAGAGCATGCAAAGGCTTATGAACAGCTTGCTGCAACGAATCTGGAATGGACAGTTGTCTGCCCAACCTATTTACCGGATGGAAAGGCGACGGGTCAGTGGAGAACCAAACGGAACTTTTTACCTGAAGATGGCGTTGAAATATCTGTAGGGGACACTGCTGAGTTCGCTTACAAAGAATTGCTGGATCCTCAGTTTATAAACGTTCGAGTGGGTCTTGCTTATTAAAAGGAGTTTTACATGTTTCGAAAACTATTGAAAGGTATCATTGCCGTCGCTTGTCTGATTGGCTTCTTATATGTGAATAACAACTGGCTCAGCGTTACGAATCATACCGTAGAATCTTCTGAGATTCCTTCATCTTTTGATGGATATCGGATTGTGCAAATTTCAGATTTACATGATGCTACTTTTGGTGAAAATCAACAGCGGTTAGTGAATAAAATTAAACAGGCAAGGCCAAATATGATTGTCATTACTGGGGATTTGATTGATAGCAATCGCTATGATTTACCCAACAGTCTTGCGCTCATCGAGGAAATTGTGGAATTAACAAACGTGTACTACGTGACAGGAAATCATGAAGTGGCAACGAATGATGTGGAACATATAAAAGAGGAACTCACCACTCGTGGCGTGCACGTGTTATCCAATGAAACCGTGAACATAACACGTGACGGAATGTCGATATCCTTAACAGGGATAGAAGACCCATTAAATGGTGCGACAGCTTCACAAATGATTGATTCTTCCAATGTTCCGAATGACGCTTTTTCAATTCTCCTTGCCCATCGCCCAGAAGATTTTCAATCTTATATAGATGCAGGAATGGATATAACGTTTTCCGGACATGCACATGGCGGTCAGTTCCGTATCCCATTCGTTGGTGGCCTTGTTGCACCTGGTCAAGGTTACTTTCCAAAATATACAGCAGGCATTCATGAAGGTGGGTCATCTAAATTGATTGTCAGTCGAGGACTTGGAAATAGCGTCATTCCGATACGCCTGTTTAACTTGCCTGAAATAGTCGTGGTTACGTTAAAATCGAGTTCAATAAAATAACTCGATCGACAACTTAAGAAGGAGAGATTTTCATCATGCCACAAAGCATTACGCTTGTACCTTATAATCCAGATCATCAACAAGCATTCCAATTTTACCCGTTACCTCCCGACCAGCTTGAGTTTACGGCACATCCATTAGAGCTGCTGAAAAACGACAATTATTCCAGAACTCCCGTCACCATCTTGGAAGGGAATCATATCGTTGGGTTCTTTGTCCTGGATACCGGAAATGACCGTTTCTTTTATACTGACAACCCGAATTCTATTTTATTAAGGGGATTTTCCATTCATCCGGAATCCCAAGGTCAAGGAATTGCAGTGAAAACGATACATGCTCTTCCAACTTTTATTCATCGGCATTTTCCGCAATTCGACGAAGTGGTACTTGGGGTCAATGAACGCAACGAAGCTGCTAGACATGTTTATTTAAAGGCTGGTTTCAAAGATGAGGGACGTCGTTACATAGGTTCAAAAGGTCAGCAATATGCGCTGCATCTATATGTACCAGATACAATCATACGCCGAGCAAGGCCCGGGGATGAGGATGGAATTACCAAGGTCTGTACGAAAGGTCAATGGTTTACATATGGGGATATATATACGAAGCAAGAGATTGAACATATCATTGATAGATACTATACTCCTAAACGAATCTTGAAGGAAATCAGTGATTTGTCGAAAAAATGGAATGGTTACTATGTGGCTGAGGTTGAAGGGGAAATTGTTGGGGCAATCGGTGGGGGCATGACCAACTCCAAAATAGCAGAAATTTACGTTCTTTATTTGCATCCAGAGAAGCGGAACAAGAAAATTGGATCACAATTACTGGAAGCTTATACCCGACTACAACAAGAAGAGTATAATGCCACGGAACAGTGGGTTTCGGTGGAAAAGAAAAATGACAAAGGAATCCCATTTTATAAAGCAAAAGGATTCATTTTCGTTAAAGAAGAGCCTGCAAATGATTCCGAATTGACAAGTTCTCACACTTCTTTACGATTAAAAAGAGCATTAGATTAAAAGAAAATTTTAGATTTTTGGGTGCTCTCGTTTAGTTGATACATGGTTTTCAAGTATTGCTCTTGAAGACATTTCATTCATTATTAAAATAAAAATAGTTGCCCTCGAGTAATGAGAGCAACTTTTTTGTTGTTATTTACAATTTCTAGTTCATTACTATATGAAAATACCCTTCTCCAACTCGCATAAACATACTAACTTGATAAAGAGGTAGCTCATGGATTACATTTGGTTATTTTTAATAGGTTTGATTGCGAATGTGCTGGGTACTTTGGCTGGAGGCGGTGGCTTAATTAGTTTACCGGCCATGTTAATAATGGGAATACCGGTACACTCAGCCATTGGCGCAAACAAGGTCTCGAATACAGTCAGCTCCTTATCTAGTTTCATCGTAATCTATAAGTATAAAGAAGTTACCGTCAAAGAAGCGTTGATCATCGTTCCGCTATGTCTTGGTGGGGGAATATCAGGAGGATTAATCGCGTCCTTTCTAACAGAAAGCACGTTGACAATAATCGCCGTTGTCCTCCTGAGTTTCGCATTGCTTACTTCATTTATGGGATCGAGTGATTTTGAAGGAAATCGTCCGCTTGTCGTTAGTAAGAAAAGTGGGGTCGGTCTATTTGGCATCGGTCTATACGATGGGGTGTTTGGACCGGGATCTGGCACATTGATGATGTACGTGCTATCTCATCTAGGCATTTCTTATATTCGGGCTGTTGGACTAGCCCGTATTGCGATTTTTTCAAGTTGTTTCGGTGCGGCATTAACGTACATAGCGACGGGGAAAATTATGTGGGCGGTAACCATTRCACTATTGTTGGGCTCGGTAAGTGGTGCGCAAATCGGGGTGCATCTAGCTCGTAAATTGAAAAAAGAATATGTGAAACCTTTATTACGCATTGTAACGATAGCGTTGATTATACAAATTGTSGTAACCAATCTCTAGATAAAAAGGCTAAATTTTCAGTATAATGTGAAGAAAGAGTAAAGAGGTGATTGGTCATGAAGCGATGGGTAATCTTCACCTCATGCCTTCTTCTGTTAAGTGGGTGTGGAATATTTGAACAAAACAACTCTGAAGAACCAGAGTTAATTAAAGAAGTAGCTACAAATCTTCAAGTCCCTTGGTCCATCAACCAATCTGGGAAGGACTTTTACATATCAGAACGGGTCGGCACGATTGCCTATATCCAAGCGGATGGCACTGTCGAACATCAAAAAGTAGAGTTTTCCACGCCTTTAGCGACAGTTTCGGAAGCGGGTTTGCTTGGATTTGTCCTGAAACCATCGTTCGAAGAAACAAAAACTGCATTTGCCTATTACAATTACGATGCGGGAAACGGTCCATTCAATCGTATAGTGACATTGAAATTAGAAGGTGACGTCTGGAAAGAAAACGCCATACACTTAGACGGAATCTCAACCGGCAATGTCCATCATGGAGGTCGACTTGAAATCGGTCCTGATCAGTTGTTGTATGCAACGATTGGGGATGCGTCAAATCCACAACTCGCCCAAGAGCCCGATTCTAAAAACGGGAAAATCCTCCGTTTAAATGCAAACAATCAATGGGAAACCATTAGTTTAGGTCATCGCAATCCTCAAGGCCTTGCTTGGTCAGATGATGGTGTGTTATTTGCTTCTGAACATGGRCAATCTGCCAATGATGAAATAAACAAAATCGAACCAGGTAGTAACTATGGTTGGCCATTAACTGAAGGAAGTGAAGAGCGAGAAGGATATGTGACTCCATTGCTTCATTCAGGTGCGAATATCACATGGGCACCTTCTGGCATGACGTTTCATAAAGGGAAATTGTATGTTGCAGCTTTGCGAGGAGAAGGTATTCTCGTCATTAATCCCGAATCTGGTGAATTAGAGGATAAAATTACGGGCTATGGACGAATAAGAGATGTATTTTCAAATGGTGATGAGTTGTACTTCGTCTCAAACAATCGAGATGGACGTGGAA
>NZ_JBFUJC010000216.1:0-5412 GCF_056401595.1 Paenisporosarcina sp. P4_E4_2
CGCTTAAAGGGGAAGTAACTGGCTTGGCTATGTTATCATTTTTTGAGATGCTTGGTAGTGGAATGAATAAATGAAGGAAAACTAAAAATAACAAATTGATCGTATGTAAAAGTACCATTAATAGAATACCTGTGTTGGCGGATAACAGAAATTGACTCCCAACCACGCCTACCACAAACATGGGGCTAGGCGCATGGCAAATTCCAAGTAAGTGACTTGCATGACGCTTACTGATCATGCTTGCCTGCGACAAGGTCGAAATAGTTGCCGCACCGGTAGGGAATCCACCAAACGCTCCTATCGCATATACTTTGATGCTGTTGCCAACRTGGGATTGCCATTTATTTTTTTTGTAGAGTTCATACAGTAGCCATTGAGAAACGACTAAGTAAGGTAATAAATATGGTAAAAGACGTTTAAGAAAAACCTGAAGTCCGAGCTGTGAACCTTGATGAGCTATCCCAGGCATGAAGATAAACAAAATCATGAGAAACCAACAAATGAATAAATTGGTCTTATGTAGCATGTGAAATTTCCCCGTTTCAACCGTTTTGTCAGAAGTAAAGTGAAAGTGCTACACTATGTATATGCAAAAAGAAAGCTTGTCATCATGGAGGTGAGGGTACATGCCAAAGAAAAGTACAATTGGCTTTTTCATCGTTTGTATTTTACTTATAAGCGGGACAGTTTATCCCGTCGATGCTTACATCACAAAACCCGGAGGGGCGYATCCACTTGAACCGCTTGTAGATGTAGAAAGTGGAGATGAGGATGATACTGGGTCGATGAGTTTAATGACCATCGCTTTATCGAAAGCAACGCCTCTTACTTATGCATGGGCGAAAGTGTCCGACCAACAAGAGATATTACAAACCAATCAAGTTAGAAATCCTGACGAGGATGACGAAGAATATAATGTTCGTCAACTCCATCTTATGTCGCAATCACAATTTAATGCGATAGAAGTGGCATTCAAAAAAGCCGGTAAACCTTATGAAATTACAACCAAAGGTGTCTTTGTTTTAAATGTCTTGCCGAAAGGTGCGGCTGACGGCTTACTTAGTCCTGGAGATCGAATCTTGCAAATCGATGACGTCAAGAGTGATAATCAACAAGGGATTATCGATTATTTAAAACAGAAAAAATTAGGCGATATTGTCACACTGCATATTGAACGTGACGGAGAAAAAGATTCAGTTGAAGTTGAATTGAAGCCGATTCCTACTGATGAGAGCCGAGCTGGTCTAGGAATCACTTTTACTGATGATAAAGAAATCACGACTACACCGAAAGTAAATATTAAGGCAGACGAAATCGGAGGACCATCTGCAGGACTAATGTTTACATTGGAAATTTTGAACCAGTTACTGGATGAGGATCTAACAAAAGGTTATAAAATCGCGGGAACCGGAACCATGCAGGAAAACGGTGAGGTGGGACGGATCGGTGGAATTGACTTGAAAGTCATTGCTGCCGATAAAGAAGATATCGAGATTTTCTTTGCACCTGACGATGAGTTACCAGAGGAAGTATTGAAAAATAATCCTACACTGAGATCAAATTATTTGGATGCAAAAGAATCAGCAGAAAAAATAGGCTCTACGATGAAAATCGTGCCTGTGAAAACAGTTGATGATGCACTCGCTTATTTAGATAAGCTAGAACAGAAAAAGTAATCTAGTTCCACTAATGTGAAGTTGAATAGGTTCCGACTGTCCTATAAGTCTGTACGTAGCAATACCATAACCGAACAATTAAAAACTTGGCAAAGTGACAAAGTCACTTCGCCAAGTTTTTTTCGTAGGGCTATGGTGCAGTTGGTTAAAGTCCAACGCACCCGGTTATATATTACGAATGTTTATGAAAATTAATAAACTATAATATAATCGGTGGTTTGCGATAATCCATTCCAACCGGTTGTTTGATTTTTGGTGATTGCAATCCCAATTGATATAAATCAGATGCATGAATGTCTAAATCCAATAAAGAATCTTTTGTTGCAGCAACTCGACTGACGAGTGGCAATGAAAGATTCTTTTTCTTTTCACTCAAATACTTTTGTCCATTTTGAGTCATGCCAAGAACCCGTAAATACGTAGGCTTTTGATGTTCTTTCAATGATTCCCACGTAAAGCCTGTATAAATATGAGTAAGCATTCGTTGTATGCGTGTCCACGTATAACGCTTCGATTTTACCCGGCTCATAAAATCTTCAAATGTTTCGCATTCCCTTGCCGCTTCATGAATTAGATGCTCGATACCTTCTGTTACTTCAGCATATGAAGCAAGGTTTTTTGTTGATGAACGGATAATCGTATGTCGTAGAAGGGGCCAGAACTGTTGCCAACTGCCAAATACCCCTATAGAGTCTTTCCACTTCAATAGTTGTTCCAATGAGGTGTGTGGCATGAATTTTCCCAATGCTTCAATCGAGCCATCGTCGAATAGAGCCTTACGGATACCTGTAGCGCTTGCAATGGATTGGTCTTGATCAACATTATCATGATAATTCGCCACGATTCGTTGAATGGTTACAGGCTTGATATGTGCCTGCATCTGACAGGCTGCTTCAATATAGTGATAACCGAGAATATTATTTGGTTTTGATAAGTCAACTAATGGCAAGTTTAAGTGTGTTGTGATGTCTGAATAAGCTTCGTTTAATGCTTTTGGATAACTTAATCCAAGTTGCATGTATTGTTTAATCGAATTTTGGTAAGCCTCTTGTTGTGTAGTAAGGACATCATATGAGCGTGTAAAAGGCTCAATTGTCCCTTCCTCACTTCCAAAACAAAATGCTTCGCATTCAAGGGCTTCCAGCAGTGTAATTGAACCACGTGCAAAGTCACTGGCTTGTGCAGTTGCAAAAACGTAAGGGAGCTCGATTACGATATCTACGCCAGCTTTTAGAGCCATTTCTGTCCTGGACCATTTATCCACCAGGGCAGGTTCTCCTCGTTGCAAAAAATTCCCGCTCATAACAGCAATAATAATATCTGCGGCTGTCTTCTTGCGAGATTCTTTGATATGATAGAAGTGTCCGTTATGAAACGGATTATGTTCGACGACTACACCAGTTGCTTTCAAGCTTGTGACCCCCTTATATCATTTACTCTAGATTATACGGGTCAAAAAAAGGAGTGACAAGAAATTATCTTGACATCCAATTTTCTGCATTATATAATCAACTTTGTTGTCTTGAGGTGATAAACGAATGAAATGGGCAATTCATCAACTATCTAAATATCGCCATGACGGGATGCCAATTGATGAAACGATTCAATTGGATGAAGTGATGGAACGTAACCCGGACATCCGGAAAATTTCACCCGTTCATGTAAAAGGGCACTGCACATTTGGTGCAGCGCAAATGACTTGTCATTTTCAACTGACAGGCACCCTTACCTTACCATGTGCTCGCACGTGGGAAGATGTTGAGTATCCGTTTGATATTCAAACAGATGAGATTTTCAGCTGGTCGGAAACACATAAGGAAGACGATGGAGAAATTCATTATGTAGAAGGCGATGTTGTTAATGTCGACCCTGTATTTGAAGAATTGATTCTTGTCGAAATTCCGATACAAGTGTTTAAGGAAGATGCAGAGCATCAACCGATTCCGGGCGGAAAAAGCTGGTCATACTTAACTGATGAGGAATTGTCTGCTAAAGAAGAGAATGAACATAAAAAATTGGATCCTAGACTTGCTGATTTAGCAAAGTATTTTGATCAAACAGACGAATAAACGATCTGTAAGGAGGTGCCACCAATGGCTGTACCGTTTAGAAAGACTTCTAAAACAGTAAAAAGAAAACGTCGTACGCATTTCAAATTATCTCTACCAGGAATGGTAGCTTGYCCAAACTGTGGTGAATCAAAATTGGCTCACCATGTTTGTAAATCATGCGGACAATACAAAGGGAAAGAAGTATTGAGCAAATAATTCAGTATTTGTTCTATAAGGCTACCAGAGAGACCATGGCTCTCCGGTGGCCTTTTTCTCTATTTTCAAGGAGGAGCTTACATGACATTTGCAATTAATCGAGAAGATAATATTCTACGTTTTACTATTAAACGCCCTGAAATTCGAAATGCAATCAATCATGAAGTCATAGATGGTCTTGAGAAACTAGTTTCAAATGTACATAATGATTCAACTATACAATTTGTTGTTATTACCGGTGAAGGGGATGAAGCGTTTTGTTCTGGTGGAGATTTATCCGTCTTTCACGGTCTCCAGACGGCGCAAGAAGCCTTCCCAATGCTTGATCGGATGGCTAATGTTCTTTATCGAGTTGCCACTCTTCCTGTGCCTGTCATAGCACTTGTCAATGGGCACGCTGTAGGAGGTGGTTGCGAGATTGCTACCGCATGTGATTTCCGGCTAGTCTCGTCAAAAGCCAAAGCAGGGTTTATTCAAGGCTCTCTAGCTATTACAAGCGGCTGGGGCGGAGGAACCTATTTATTTGAAAAATTAGCAAGACAAGATGTAGCTATGCATATGCTGTGTGAATCAAAACCTTACTCAGCAGCTGTGTTACTTGCTAATGGGTGGGCTACACAAGTTTATGAAGGTGATAAGGAACAAGCTATGGAGAGATTTCTATCCGAGATGAAAAAAGTAGAGGCTTCTGTTCACCGTGCTTATAAACAAATGTTAATCCGTAAATGGATTGGTCAAAATCTACTGAGCCAAATTAATGAAGAAGTTAAAAACTGTTCACTACTTTGGGAAGCGCAGGAGCATCACGTGGCTGTTCAAAAATTCTTATCGCGGAAAAAATAACGTATTACTTAGATTTTTATACATAGGCTCTGTTATACGATGGTGTTGATAGTAAGGGAAACTGCGACAAACACCTGCTCCTGTTTCTGTTTCTGCATCGCTACGCTAGCTTTGAAACATGGAAGTGCGTTGCAACGCTACGCTAGGTTCGTTGCGATCATCAAAGTTACTTTAAAGACACATTTTTTGTACTTTTTAAACCTCAACTTCTATTCTTTCTATTTGCGCATATAGTAGAAAAAAACGCGAGGTGAAGAATCTATGACTCAAGTTAAAAGAAAAGATCAATGGACTGCTGAGGATGACCATAAATTAGCATCCACTGTTTTGGAAATAGTTAAAAACGGAGGCACGCAAATTCATGCATTTGAAGTGGCTGCTGAAAAACTATCTCGTACGAAACAGGCTTGCGGCTTCAGGTGGAATAAAACGCTGAGACATACTTATGGACAGGACTTGAACCATGCAAAACAAAAATATCAACATCCAATGCATACACACTTAAAACAAGCGATGACCAGTTATGATGAACTGCTGGAAGCGCATGATAGGCTACAAAAGGAACATGCGCAACTGAAAACATTCGTCCAGCAAATTCAGCGTGTTTGTCTGGAAAGTCCATTTAT
>NZ_JBFUJC010000217.1:0-5382 GCF_056401595.1 Paenisporosarcina sp. P4_E4_2
GCTTAGGTGCGAGCTGGCGCATGAAGCTAGACATAAAAGAGCGGAAAGCTTAAATATAAAAAATAGGATAAACGAAAGGAATGAACGAACATGCAGAAATTTGAAGCGGGCTCGTTCGATGTAATTGTTATTGGAGCTGGCCATGCCGGTTCTGAAGCAGCATTAGCGGCAGCGGGAATGGGTGCAAAAACACTCGTTTTAACAATTAATTTAGATATGATTGCATTTATGCCATGTAATCCATCTATCGGAGGCCCGGCTAAAGGAATAGTTGTCCGGGAAATTGACGCCCTTGGAGGCGCAATGGGGAAAGTCATCGACAAAACGCACATTCAAATGAGAATGTTGAATACAGGTAAAGGCCCAGCTGTACGTGCTTTACGTGCACAAGCCGATAAAGTGTTATATCAAGCTGAGATGAAACGCTTAATGGAAGAACAAGAGAACTTGTCCATCCATCAGGCAATGGTTGAGGAATTAATTATTGAAGACGACGAAATAAAAGGTGTTATTACACAAGTCGGGGCAGTCTACCGTGCAAAAACGGTGATTGTAACAACTGGAACATTTTTACGTGGTGAAATTATCATTGGTGATTTGAAATATTCAAGTGGACCAAATAATCAACAACCTTCATTGAAATTGGCAGATAATCTTCGAGATTTAGGTTTTGATTTGGTACGTTTTAAAACAGGAACACCGCCACGCGTAAACAGTAAAACGATTGATTACAGCAAAACCGAGATTCAGCCAGGCGATGACTTACCACGAGCATTCAGTTATGAAACGACTGAATATATCATGGATCAAATGCCTTGTTGGTTGACGTATACGAATGAACGCACTCATCAGATAATTGATGAAAACTTGCATTTATCACCAATGTATTCAGGCATGATTAAAGGTACAGGTCCACGTTATTGTCCTTCCATTGAAGACAAAGTGGTACGTTTCAATGACAAACCACGTCACCAAATCTTCTTGGAGCCTGAAGGGCGCAATACGCGTGAAGTATATGTACAAGGGCTTTCTACAAGCTTACCTGAACATGTACAACGTAAGTTGCTAGAAAGCATTCCAGGGTTGGAAAAAGCTGAAATGATGCGAGCAGGATATGCGATTGAGTACGATGCAATGGTACCTACCCAATTATGGCCAACGTTGGAAACGAAAAAAATCCGTAATTTATATACTGCTGGTCAAATTAACGGAACATCTGGTTATGAAGAAGCAGCTGGTCAAGGGTTGATGGCTGGTATGAATGCTGCGGCTCGTTCTTTAAATAAAGAAGAAATCATTTTAAGCCGTTCGGATGCGTATATCGGTGTGTTAATTGATGATTTAGTGACAAAAGGAACGAATGAACCTTACCGTTTACTTACGTCGAGAGCAGAATATCGATTATTGTTACGTCATGACAATGCAGACTTGAGATTAACCAAAATCGGATTCGAAGCAGGATTGATTTCGGAGGAACGTTACGAGCGTTTTGAAGCGAAGAAGAAATTGATCGATGAAGAAATCGTCCGATTAAGAAAAACGATTATTAAGCCGAATGAAGTAACGCAAGAAATTATCCGTTCTAAAGGCGGCACTGAACTTAAAGACGGAATAAAAGGTCAGGACTTACTAAAACGCCCTGAAATGACGTATGATGATATTGCACAGCTTTCTCCTTCACCAATCGACTTAACAGATGAAATGAAGGATCAAATCGAAATTCAAATTAAGTACGAAGGTTATATCGAAAAAGCACTTCAACAAGTAGAGAAATTAAAGAAAATGGAAGATAAAAAAATTCCGGATTTAATTGACTACGATGCCATTTCTGGTATCGCTACTGAAGCGAAGCAGAAGATGAAAGAAGTTAGACCTTTATCAATTGCACAAGCATCTAGAATATCAGGTGTAAATCCTGCTGACATTTCTATCCTTCTGGTGTATATTGAACAAGGTAGAATAGCGAAAATATCCGGATAAGTATAAAAGTGGCTATTCGCTAAATTCAGCATTTAGCCACTCTTCATATACGGAAGGGGTCCAATATGAACCAACAACAATTTGTTGAAGCACTAAGAGAAAAAGGGATTATTTTAACCCCTGAACAACTTCAACAATTTCATAAATATTTCGAACTGCTTGTTGAGTGGAACGAAAAAATGAACTTAACTGCAATCACTGATCAACCATCCGTTTACTTAAAGCATTTTTATGATTCAATCAGCATGGCTTTTTATGTGGATTTTTCCAAAGGCCAATCAATTTGTGATGTAGGTGCAGGAGCGGGATTCCCAAGTATACCTTTGAAAATTTGTTTCCCTCAATTGCATGTAACTATTGTTGATTCATTGAACAAGCGGATTCAATTTCTCACACATTTAAGTGAGCAATTGGGACTTTCCAATGTTCAATTTGTACATGCCCGAGCAGAAGAATTTGGACAAAATCCAACTTACAGGGAACAGTATGATATTGTCACAGCGAGAGCGGTAGCGAGATTATCTGTATTGTCGGAACTTTGCATACCATTAGTTAAAGTCGGAGGTCAGTTTGTGGCGATGAAAGCTGCAGCGGCTCAAGACGAACTAAATGATGCAAAAAAAGCTTTAACAATTTTGGGTGCTGAAAAAATTCAAGAATATTCTTTCACACTGCCTGTAGAAAATAGTGAAAGATCATTGTTTGTTTTTAATAAAGTAAAGAGCACTCCTAAAAAATATCCAAGAAAACCTGGAGTTCCAAATAAAACTCCATTGTAATATTGTGTTTCACGTGAAACATTAATAAAGGATTGAAGAGATTTGTCTCGAATTAATACAAGTAGGTAGTTTCTTAAAGGTGGTGCCAGGGGATGAAAAGTCCTTTTTCACGTTTTTTTGGGAGTGGCGAAAAAGAGATAGCGGCTACAAAGCAAACAGTTGAACAATATGAAGAAGTAATGAAAATCCCTTTGCAATCGATTGTTCCGAATCGTTTTCAACCGCGGACTGTTTTTGATGAGTCCAAAATTGAAGAATTGGCTCGTACCATTCATACACACGGGGTTATTCAACCAATCGTAGTTCGTCAAATGGAAGATGGACGATATGAGATTATTGCGGGGGAACGTCGTTTCCGTGCGATGACGAAGCTTGAGTGGGAAGAAGTTCCTGCTATCGTGCGTAATTTAAGTGATAAAGAAACAGCATCAATTGCTTTAATTGAAAATTTACAACGCGAAGAATTAACAGCTATTGAAGAAGCATTGGCTTATCAAAAGTTGTTGGAACTTCATGAACTTACGCAAGAAGCTTTGGCTCAACGTTTAGGCAAAGGTCAATCAACTGTTGCCAACAAATTAAGACTGCTGAAACTACCACAAGTGATTCAGGATGGAATTTTGAAGCGTGAAATCTCAGAGCGTCATGCACGAGCACTCATGCCCATTAAAGAAGAAGAACAGCAAATCGCACTTTTCCAGGAAGTAGTGGAGCAACAATATAATGTGAAGCAGCTGGAAAAGAAAGTGGAGGACCTGTTAAACCCACCAGTCGTTGAAGGTAAAAAAGAAAAGCCGAAAAGAAAGACGGTTAGTCGTGATGTAAGGATTGCACTGAATACACTCAGACAGTCATTTGCGATGGTTGCAAAAACGGGAATTAAGATGGAAACGGAAGAAGAAGAACTTGAGGATTTCTACCAAATTACTGTGAAAATCCCGAAAAAGAAATCTTGATATTACGAAATCGTGAACTCTTGCTCTGAAAATGGCAAGAGTTTTTTTGTTTGTAATCAGAATATAATCCTTTTTTAATCAAAATTTTGTTAGAATGAAAGGAAAAGCGGAAAGTTCTGATAAGCTAGAACTATCTGGGAAGAAATGCTGAGAAGCGACAACTAGAGGAAAGCAGGTGCAAGCGTGGGAAGAATCATTGCGATCGCCAATCAAAAAGGCGGCGTGGGTAAAACGACAACATCTGTAAGTTTGAGCGCATGCCTTGCGTACTTAGGGAAAAAAGTATTATTAATGGATACGGATCCCCAAGGAAATGCTACAAGTGGAGTTGGCGTTAATAAAGGTGACGTACAACAATGTATTTATGATGTTCTAATAGATGATATAGACGTAAAGAAAGTGATTTTGGAAACTAAAGTTGAAAATTTACATGTAGTTCCTGCAACAATTTCATTGGCGGGTGCTGAAATTGAACTAGTTTCTACCATTTCTCGTGAGGTGCGTTTAAAAAGGGCCCTTCAAGAAGTGAAAGAAGAATATGATTATATCATCATAGATTGTCCGCCATCACTAGGTTTGCTGACGATCAATGCATTGACGGCTTCAGATGCTATTTTAATTCCAGTGCAGTGTGAGTATTACGCATTGGAAGGTCTCAGCCAGTTATTGAGTACCATTCGATTAGTACAAAAACACTTAAATAATCAACTTGTTATTGACGGAGTTTTATTGACAATGTTTGATGCGCGTACGAACCTCGGAATCCAAGTAATTGAAGAAGTAAAAAAATACTTCCAAGATAAAGTGTATAAAACGATTATTCCTCGTAATATTCGTTTAAGCGAGGCGCCAAGTCATGGAGAACCTATTATTATTTACGATCCAAAATCTCGTGGTGCAGAAGTATATCTAGATTTGGCGAAGGAAGTGATTCGTAATGTCTAAAGGCTTAGGTAAAGGAATTAATGCACTATTTCCAGGAGAATCAATCAATCAAATGGAAAGTGTTGAAAAAGTATCTGTAAGAGATATTAAAGTAAACCCATATCAACCACGCAAAATTTTTGATGAAACAGCATTAGCTGAGTTAACTGAATCCATTAAAGAACACGGTGTTTTACAACCGATTATTTTAAGAAGAAGAGGTAAGTCATTTGAAATTGTTGTAGGGGAACGTCGTTTCCGAGCATCAAAAGCTGCCGGTTTGAAAGAGATTCCTGCTGTAATTCGTGAATTCACAGATCAACAAATGATGGAAATTGCGATTCTTGAAAATTTACAACGAGAAGATTTAACACCGATTGAAGAAGCAGATGCATACCAAAACCTTATGGAAAACCTGAGCCTCACACAAGAGCAATTAGCTTTTCGTTTAGGGAAAAGTCGTCCTCATATTGCCAATCATATCCGTCTGCTTTCATTACCTGATGTTGTGCGAGAGCTAATTTCATCTAATAAACTATCAATGGGACATGGGCGAGCATTGCTTGGATTAAAGCGTAAAAAGCTGATACCTTCAATTGCTGAAAAAGTGATGAAAGAAAACTTGAATGTTCGTCAACTTGAATCACTCGTTCAAAGAATGAATGAAGATGTTTCACGTGAAACATCAAAAGTTCCAAACAAAGATATCTTTATTAAAGAAAAAGAATCACAACTGCGTGAAT
>NZ_JBFUJC010000218.1:0-5349 GCF_056401595.1 Paenisporosarcina sp. P4_E4_2
AAACTGCTGCAGTCAACGGTTCCCCTAAAGATAACGTTACTGCTGAAGACGAAGGGACTTTCTGGAGACCCAATAAATACAGTATGTACGCAACACTGGTCGTCATAAATCCTAAGTATAATATCGTCCAAATATTCGATGGTTCCGACACCCAAGAACTGTCGAAAATGAACAAGAAAGGCATCAACATCAAAGCGCTCAATGAAAATGTCATGGCAACTGCCGGAATGGCTTCTACTTTAGAAAGTAATGCTTTACTGACGATTGTATAAATGGCAAAAACAAATCCAGCAATTAGAGACAAAGTTACACCCCGTGGATTAACAGTAAGTGCGTCTTTGTTCAGAAACAAAAGACTGCATCCAATGACTGAAAGGGTTGTGGCCAATACCCAAGCGCGAGATGGCTTCATTTTAAGAAACAACCATTCTATCAAACCAGAAAAAATAGGTGCACTTCCAATAGCGACAACAGTCCCGATAGCAATACCTGTCACTCGTACGGAGGTAAAAAATAAAGGTTGGAACAATGCCATGCACAATGCACATATTAAAGTGATCAGCCATGGCCAGGTTTTGAAATTAATTTTTTTCATCACAATCATTATTAGTAATAACGAAAATCCACCAATTGCTAAGCGTGACGCACCAATCGTCAAAGGCTGGGCACTTTGTGGCAAATAGGTTTGAGCAGTTCCAGTTGTGCCCCATAACACAGCAGCTAATAGCACAAGGAAGTAAGGGATCACAGTTTTCATATCGTCACCTCAAGTAGTTGTTGACTGTACTTTACCATATTTTATACATATTGAGATACAGCATACCGTCAACTATACTGTAGAAAAAGGAGTGTTGCTCTATGTATTTAACAATAGAAGAAACAGCTGAATTTTTGAGCATGCCTGAACAGCAAGTACGCCGGTACGTATTGGAAGGACGAATTAAATCTGTTCATGATGGCGAGCAGTATTTAATAAATAAAACACAATTTGATCGACACCTAGAACAAGTGGAAGACGTTAAACGGCAAATCGACGAATGGCGAAACACTCCCATTCCTGAAGATATTGATGTTAAAGATGAAGACTAACCTCGTAATTTTACCAGGCGAAAAATATGAAAATCTGTAAATCATAAAGAAAATCCAAGCAATCTGTTTTATAGATTGCTTGGATTTTTATTGCATACCGAAGGATTCATGTAGGGTCTACCTCAGTCTAGAAAGCCTCAACTTTCAGGTGCTGAATCAGAGAGATGTTGATACACAAAAATCAGTCCTAAAGGATTGTTCCAGGACTGATTCATTCGAAAGGTATATATTCCAAATATTTAAGTGACGGGCCGACTCCTTTTTGTTTAATATCCGAAGTAAATGACTGGAGATAGGTTCCGTCCGTTATCGTCTTATATGTAGCATCTGCTGTTACTTCCACACGCCATTTTGTATCGGACAGCAGCACTTCGACGTCATCTGCATTCGCTTCATTGGCCGTGATGGTTGATTGAACTGCACTAAGTAATTTCCCGCGAAGCCCAGAATCTCTAAACGTCTCTTTCATTTCCATTTCAAATTGAGGATGTTTTCTTAATTTTCCAGGAAGTACTTCATTGTATGCTTTAATGTACGCTTGCTGTAAATCTACATCTTGAGAGACCAATTCATCCACTTTTTTATCAATTTGATCTTGAATGGATTTCCCATCTTCCTTTTTTTGAGCGGTGGATTTGATCAGGTCACTGTCAAAATTCTCGATCCCTTTTTGGGTAACTTCCAAAAAAACGATGGTTCCCGCAAATGCTGCTTGTTGTGTGGCAGTTGAAGCTTGTTGTTTGACCACATATACTTTCGCAATATTGATGACAATGACAAAAATGACAGCGGAAATACCTAAGAGCCAGATAATATAAAAGGCAGAGTTTCCTCTTTCATTGCTTAAATACTTCATGGGACAAACACCTTGCCAGCTGCTTTCGAGTTCAATGAGACCGCGGTCTCTTTCTTCCATTCAGCTGGAATAAAGACAAGAGGGTGCTGGGCGCTGATTGTTAATGTGAAAGCACCGTTTCCTTGTGGGTTAATGGATACATTGGGACTGGCCAAAAGTGCACTACCGCCAATGGATTGCATGACAGCACTTTGAGCTTCTACCGCATCTCCAGTCATAGCGTAAACCGACGCTCCATCATTTGCGGCAGACTTCAAACTCATGACTGCATAACCGGAAGCTACCACTTGCCAAAGCAATAAGAAAAAAATGAAATAGAAAGGGAGAATTCCTAGAAATTCGATACTCAATGCACCTTTTTCATTTTTTAATGTTCGTAAGCCCATCATGGGATCACCTCTATCTTCAAATATTGCACAATTCATTTTTTATGAGGTCAACATTACTATGTATTCATCAATTCAATGATTATTTATTGCGCACTAATTTTCCCTTTTGTACTATTCGTTCAATTCGACCTTTCGGCAACTTCCCTTGCATTCTAATGCTCATAACGGCTGCAAGTGTTCCAAGCCAACAACCGATGATATATAGGACATATGAAAAATAATTCATGATTGGTTCCTGTCCATAACTTTCTGTCATAATTCGCGTTACCACGAAGTTTCCTCCACCTGAAATTAGAGCAAGTACAAGGAAAACTAGATAGTAGATAATCGTCCATTTTGATTTTTGTTCACCAGCCGTCGGTAAAACAATCTTGTAGAACGTCTCGACTTTGACAAAAAAGATTATATGGAGCACGAGCCAAATCACGATCAAGAGCAATTGAATGCCAATTTCGCCATCAAATATTTTAATCAAAGGCATAATAAAGAAAAATGAGAAAGCAGTAAACATTGCATATCCTGCAAATTTAGGAAAATCCATTTTCCCCTTAGATGAGAACATTGCTTTAACGATGAAGAGTAACAATGCATACCCCAAGTAAATGATGGTTGTTAATATCATATACTCGGACTTATAAATGGGAATCCCCAGTGAGATCAGTGCAGATATCAATGGAAGCAGTAAAAAAACAAAAATGGATGGCTTCGGCAAAATGCAATCTCTCCAATCACTTGTTAACTGTATTCTTCAATCATAAGAGGTGGTCTTGAATTCTTCGTTGGAATGAATTGCCGTCAGGATTTAATTTCTCTACCTCTTAACTCAATCGCTCTTTCAGGTGTAATCAACATGGCAGGAGATACCATTATAAAAAATAGACCAATGAAGAAAGTAATAATTGCCACTCCACCCCATGGTACTGCTTCTGTTGCCAACATATAGGCCAATAATACGCTTCCAGCGAAAAAGAAATTGCAAAATATGTAAAAATCAACATCTTGAAACCCTTTAATCTTGGATTTAATAGACCTTCTGCAATTGCTTCCGATTAGGCACATACTAAGTTTAACAACGTTTCACTGTACCTCAATTATGTTGTGGCGCTTTCAATTCTTCGGCACGCTTTGGTGTTACAAGCATTGACGGAGCTACCATCAATAGGAAGAGTCCCAAGAAAAACATGATAATGGCCACTTCATTGACCGGTGCGGCATCTGACGCTAGCATATAACCCCATATGCTACTTCCCGCTACAAAAACGATGGCAAAAAAGGAGAAAACCAATAATTTGAACCCTTTTTTCCGAGGATTTAAAAGCCCTCCAGCAATTGCGTCATACTTTGATACTAAGAAAACAGTGTACAAAATCAATCCACCTAAAAGAATCCAAAAATACATGGAAGGATAGATCAATCTTAATATTGGAGATGTCGCGTAAAATGCCAAACCGAGCATCATCACAAAAGAGTGAAGTGAGAAATACCTTTTGCTATCATTCTTCTGTTTCGTCCAAATCATGTAATTCACTACTGTCAAAAGCACAGCAATGATGAAATTGATCAATAACCATTTTAGATATGTTTCTTCAGGAATGAAACTTGCTGGTAAGCCCAGCAGAAGAAACAGTGCAAACGTTATGAAAATACGGTTGTTAGAAAATGAAACGCTCTTTGTAGCCATTTTTTTGGTTTCCAATAGTAACACCTCTTCTAGAACACCAGTTTTAAAGGGATGTTCGATTTAATTTGTATTGTAAATAGTAGATATGCATAAAAAATAGAGCATATTTATTAAATTCAATTTCTGAGTTTTCTTCGATTACTTCTTTAATTCTAAATATGGAATAATACAATATACCAACAAATAGAAATGAAAACATCATATTTAAAGAATCGATAGTCAGTAATCCGACTTCGCTTAAAATCATGCCACCAAATAATTGAATAAGTAACAAGACTAAAGAGAGGCCAGTGAATAATTTCCAAGTTCCAAATGACACGTGGTGATTAAGTTCTAATCTTTCTATATCCTTGCTTCTTTTTACAAACCAATAGCCAATATATGTTCCCATTGTGATGAAAGACAAAATCACCATTAAAAACACATTTATCTTTTTGATGTTCTTTTCAGGTGCTTTTTTTTCAACTTTGCTGACCATCTATGTGACTCCTTCCTCAACTAAATATCCAAAGCGAAATCATCGCTTCTATACCTCAAAGACAAATATATGTACAAAATAGGAAGAATCAATACATTAAGAGTGACACGTATGATTAAAAATGCCAAAACATTCGTTTCATAACTTTCCAGAAACATCATCAAACTGGTCCACAAAACAATGTTCAAACCAGCGATCACTAAGACATCACCAATAATCGAAAGGTTCTCATCTCTCATTTTCCTTAAAGTCTGTTTAATAGTCTCCCAGACACTCAGTGATTCCACGAAAAACGGAAAAATGATCAAAAATAATATGGCAACCACGGTTGGTATGAATAATAAATACATGCCCATCAATCCYAAAGAATAAACAATTGTTGCGACGAGTAAAATCACACCGAATCGTTTGGCAAAGAAAAACAAACCTTCCGTAACTTTTATCGTTTCATCCATTCCATCTTTTTTGACCATTTTTAAAAAAGGAGGGATGCATAAAATGAAATTCAGCATTAGCAGCCACCCTGCGAGAAAAGACTCATTATGCAAAATGTCATTGCTATATACATAGACAATCCCCAAATAACTGAAAACAGTAATGGGTGCTATGATGATGAAACACCACATTAGAATAGGAAACCAGTTACGACTGTAGATTTTGAACGCTTCACCAATCATACTAATGTCCCTGCCTTCCGTTGCTTCATATACACCGTAATGATTGCTACCAACAATGTCAGAAGGACTGCCCAAGTCATGCTCCGCCCAATTCCAGCTGGATCCCACCATACCAAGACATTCAGTAAAAAATACGAGGTGAGGGTGCTGAGAATTGAAACAATTGTTGCCCCCAGGAA
>NZ_JBFUJC010000219.1:0-5346 GCF_056401595.1 Paenisporosarcina sp. P4_E4_2
GATTTTCCTTGCGCTAGTCGCAATCATGCCGATTTTGTTCATTAACTTTGCTGGTCTTCCAGCTGCTGCACAAATCGGTGGAACAAGTTTGTTAATCGTTGTCGGTGTTGCACTGGAAACGATGAAACAGCTCGAAGCACAACTAGTGAAACGCCACTACAAAGGCTTCATGAAATAATGTTGGTTTAGAGGAACGATTTCGTTCCTTTTAACCTGCAAATTGTAGCAGGGGGCAAAACGTATGAATATCGTTTTAATGGGTCTGCCAGGTGCAGGTAAAGGCACTCAAGCAGATAAAATTGTTGAGAAGTACGAAATCCCTCATATTTCTACAGGCGACATGTTCCGAGCAGCTATAAAAGATGGTACGGAACTAGGCCTAAAAGCCAAAGCGTTTATGGATGAGGGTGCATTAGTACCTGATGAAGTAACGATCGGAATTGTCCGTGAAAGATTAAGCAAAGCTGATTGTGAAAAAGGATTTCTATTGGACGGGTTYCCACGTACTGTTCCTCAAGCTGAAGCACTTGATGCGCTTTTAGCAGATTTGAACAAAGACGTAGAGCACGTTTTGAACATCCAAGTTGAACAAGAAGAGTTGATTAAGCGCCTAACTGGTCGTCGCATCTGTAAAGTCTGCGGCACTGCGTACCATTTAATCTTCAATCCATCTCAAAAAGATGGAGTGTGTGATAAAGATGGAGGCGAGCTTTACCAGCGCGCGGATGACAATCCGGAAACGGTCTCAAACCGTCTGGAAGTAAATATGAAACAAACACAACCTTTGCTTGACTATTATGGCAACAAAGGCGTGTTGACAAATATTAACGGTCAGCAAGACATTCATAAGGTATTTGCTGATTTAAACGCTCTTTTAGAGGGCAACCGCAGCTGAACCTAGCGGCACGCTTGTAAACGGAATTTAATTTCTAGAGCTGCAAAAGCAAATTATGCCCGATATACGAAAGAACGAAATAGACAATGTTACGTCTAAGAGGATCCCTTTGTCCTTTCGTGCATTTCTACTTCCGACAAGGTATAATGGGTTTCGTGGAAGCATCTGTGTAACGGATATGGTGGAACTCATCCAAGGCATTCCGAGCGGTCGTGTTTACATGAGGGAGACAAGGTTCACCCGGGTCAGTCTACTCCGTAGGTTGCCAGAAGCGAAGCCTGACGAGTGTCTTTCGAACATCTCTCATGCAAAACAAACATATGTTGAAACGAAAAGAATCCTACACGGGTTTCGATTTGCGGAACATTCCGTTTGATTTGATGATGAGAACCTGATTTTTTATACAGAAGGGAGACAGGGTTGATGGCGAAAGACGATGTAATTGAAGTCGAAGGTACAGTTGTTGAGACTTTGCCAAACGCGATGTTTAAGGTAGAATTGGAAAACGGTCATACGATTCTTGCACATGTTTCGGGCAAAATCCGTATGCACTTTATCCGCATCCTGCCTGGAGATAAAGTCACAATTGAACTTTCTCCTTACGATTTAACTCGCGGTCGTATCACATACCGTTTTAAATAATCTTTTGCACTCCGGACCACTAAGGAGGTTGGGTTAGATGAAAGTGAGACCATCTGTGAAACCGATCTGCGAAAAATGTAAAGTTATTCGCAGACGCGGTAAAGTAATGGTAATCTGTGAAAATCCTAAACATAAACAAAAACAAGGCTAATTTGAAGGAGGTGCACGACACACATGGCTCGTATTGCTGGTGTTGACATTCCGCGCGATAAACGCGTTGTTATTTCATTAACATATATTTTCGGGATTGGTAAAACAACTGCACAAAAAGTTTTAGCTACTGCAGGAGTTGCTGAAGATACACGCGTGCGTGATCTTACAGAAGACGAATTAAACAAAATTCGTGAATCAATCGGTGCTTTCAAGGTAGAAGGTGACCTTCGCCGTGAAGTATCATTAAACATTAAACGCTTGATGGAAATCGGTTCATTCCGTGGTATCCGTCATCGTAGAGGTTTACCTGTTCGCGGTCAAAATACGAAGAACAATGCGCGTACGCGTAAAGGTCCTCGTAAAACTGTTGCTAACAAGAAAAAATAATCGGTAAAGGAGGTTTCTTCCTAACATGGCACGTAAACAACAAACACGTAAGCGTCGTGTGAAAAAGAATATCGAATCCGGTATTGCTCACATCCGCTCTACATTTAACAACACAATTGTAACGATTACAGATATGCAAGGAAATGCGGTATCTTGGTCAAGTGCTGGTTCACTTGGTTTCAAAGGTTCTCGTAAATCAACTCCGTTTGCTGCGCAAATGGCTGCTGAAGCAGCGGCGAAAGCTTCTGTGGAACATGGTCTTAAGACGTTAGAAGTAACGGTAAAAGGTCCTGGTGCTGGTCGTGAAGCTGCAATTCGTGCACTTCAAGCTGCTGGTCTAGATGTTACAGCTATTAAAGATGTAACTCCAGTTCCGCATAACGGTTGCCGACCACCAAAACGTCGTCGCGTGTAATAGGTGCGACTCAATTAATTGATTGAGAACATCATTTCTTGTACAAACTGAGTTGTGCAATCACCGATAAGTCTTAGTACTTATTGATTTCTGATGGAACGAACCTATACATTCGATGTTTTGAAGGAGGGTATATTTGAATGATCGAAATTGAAAAACCAAAGATTGAAACGGTTGAGATCAGCGAAGGTGCCAAATTTGGCAAGTTTGTTGTAGAACCGCTTGAGCGTGGATATGGAAACACATTAGGTAATTCCCTACGTCGTATCCTTTTGTCTTCTTTACCAGGGGCTGCTGTAACTTCTATTCAAATTGATGGCGTGCTTCACGAGTTCTCTACTATTGAGGGCGTAGTTGAAGATGTCGCTTCAGTTATTATGAACGTGAAGAAACTAGCTCTTAAAATCTACTCTGACGAAGAAAAAGTCATTGAGATTGATGTTAAAGGTGATGGAACGGTTACAGCTGCTGACATTACACATGACAGTGATGTAGAAATTTTAAATCCTGATCTCTATATTGCAACAATCGGTAAAAATGGTCATTTGCGTATGCGTATGTATGCACAACGCGGCCGCGGTTACACTCCTGCTGATCAAAACAAACGTGAGGATCTTCCTATCGGCGTGATCCCAATCGACTCTATATATACTCCAGTTTCACGCGTCAATTTCCAAGTAGAAAATACTCGTGTTGGTCAAATGACTAACTTCGATAAACTTTCTCTTGATGTGTGGACAGATGGCAGCATCGGTCCTAAAGAGGCGATTTCGCTTGGCGCGAAAATTTTAACGGAGCATTTAAATATCTTCGTTGGTATGACTGATGAGGCAAAAACTGCTGAAATCATGGTTGAGAAAGAAGAAGACCAAAAAGAAAAAGTGTTGGAGATGACTATCGAAGAGCTTGATCTTTCTGTTCGTTCTTATAACTGCTTGAAGCGCGCTGGTATCAACACGGTACTTGAGTTAGCTAACAAGTCAGAAGACGACATGATGAAAGTACGTAACCTTGGACGTAAATCACTAGAAGAAGTAAAAGCGAAGTTAGAAGAGCTTGGCTTAGGATTACGCAAAGAAGACTAAGCGACTTTTTTGATATAACAGATTAATATTCAACAAAGGAGGTAAACATCTATGGGTTACAGAAAACTTGGTCGTACAAGTTCTCAACGTAAAGCGATGTTACGTGACTTAACAACTGATTTGATCATCAACGAACGCATTCAAACGACAGAAGCTCGTGCGAAAGAACTTCGTTCAGTTGTTGAAAAAATGATTACATTAGGTAAACGTGGAGATTTGCATGCACGCCGTCAAGCTGCATCTTATATTCGTCGTGAACTAGTGACTGCTACTGATGAAGAAGGCACTGAAACAACAATTTATGCTTTGCAAAAATTGTTTGATGATGTAGCACCACGCTACGCTGATCGTCAAGGCGGATACACACGTATTATGAAAATGGGACCTCGTCGTGGAGACGGAGCACCTGTTGTAGTGATTGAATTAGTTTAATCATCACAATTCGAAGAGGGTTCTAGGTTAGTAGCCGCCCTCTTCTTTTTAAAAGAAAAAGATTTATACGACATAATGAAAAGCAGAGCGTTACGATGAGCGGACCTTTTGGTAGCGTCTCGTCTAGCTCTACGCACCTCATTCACGTAGACGGTCTGAGCAACCGAATACGAAAAAGATATAGAAGAGCGCATTTCTCTGAATGAGGTGCGCGCTTTTTTATTTCATTGATAGAAAATATTTATTATTTGGATATCAGTGTAAGAATATATACTCAGTTTGCACCTTTCTGGTGCAAACTGTGTTTTTGTAATAGTGTAAAATAGAAACATTGATGAGAATGAGTTGAGTTCGAGCAGAGTAAGAGGAGGTCATATAGAGATGACAGAAATAATATCACTACATGAAGTCACCTATACATATTCACCAGAAGAAAAGGATGCGCGAAAAGCTGTAGAAAACATTTCTTTTTCTGTCAATGATGGCGAGTGGATTGCAATCGTTGGTCATAATGGTTCTGGTAAATCCACAATGGCGAAACTCATGAATGGACTGTTATTTCCTCAATCGGGGGAAGTACGTGTTCTTGGTGAAACGCTGAATGAAGAGAATTTATGGGATATTCGTTCACAAATGGGCATGGTATTTCAAAACCCAGACAATCAATTTGTCGGGGCTACCGTCCAGGACGATGTCGCTTTTGCTTTGGAAAATAACGGAGTTCCGTTTAAAGATATGGTTGTACGTGTGCACGAGTCCCTTGCGCAAGTGAAAATGGAAAAGTTCTTAGATAGTGAGCCGCATCATTTATCAGGTGGACAGAAGCAACGAGTAGCTATTGCGGGTGCATTGGCTTTAAAGCCGAGAATTCTTATCTTGGATGAAGCTACTTCTATGCTCGACCCACAAGGGCGGGAAGAAGTATTAACTACCGTTCGTAGATTACGGGAGAAAACACAGTTAACGGTTTTATCCATAACGCATGATCTCGAGGAAGCTTTACTTGCGGATCGCATTTTTGTAATGAATAACGGGCACAAATATGCTGAAGGCACACCAGCTGAAATTTTTTCTCGTGGAGAAGAACTGGTGGCACTTGGATTAGATCTGCCATTTGCCATGAAAATGGGCAGTCTATTACGTGCGAATGGAATAGAGTTAAACAACGAACACATGTCAGAACAAGAGTTGGTGAATGATGTATGGACATCCAACTTCAACAAGTAGGGTATGCCTACGCCAAAGGGACACCTTTTGAAAAACGTGCACTATACGACGTGGATTTACTTATTCCTTCTGGTTCCTACCAGGCTATTATCGGACATACTGGCTCAGGG
>NZ_JBFUJC010000220.1:0-5309 GCF_056401595.1 Paenisporosarcina sp. P4_E4_2
GAATGAGTACGAACGACGAATGAGTACGAACGACTGACGATTGTATTGTTATCTGCTGAATTACTGTTTTTAATGATTAAGTCGCCATCCACGTACATGGAAATGTCTTCTAAATTATTTAAATTATCTACATTTACCGTTTGATTTGACGGTTTTATGTATACTGTTCCGCCACTACCATCTAGAATGTTCAAATTACATTTGGTCTTGTCTTTTACTGCATAACATAAATCCTCAACTTTGATACTTACTTTCGAAGGATCTGGCAAACTAGCTAAATAACTTTCAAGATTGGTGCCAGTATATTTGCAGACACCTGAAGTCATTTCACTAGCTTGGGTAGGACAAATGGTCGTATTGTCATTTGGCGGAACGAAAATGCGATCGACCGTTTCTTTTTCACTTAAAATCGTTTTGATTACAATATCATTCGTTTCGGATGTATGATCCGGGATGGTTACAATCAATTTAGCTTTCAGAGTTTTAACTGAAGTATTTTGTTTCCCTTGTACGGAAAGAGGTATTGCAACTTTGCGAGTTGCTTGATCAAACTCTAGGTTTACGGAAAGTGGCATTAACTCATATTTCGTTTTTGAGTCAACTCTATTTTCTTGGGGAGCTAAGTCTGCGTACACCCGATTAACCTCGGACATATACATATCAACGCCGGCTCTTTCTATTTCTTTCGTTTCACAATCAATCCAGTTATTAATGTGTGCATTGGAATAAAAGACATTACATGCGGCAGTAGACATTCCAGAAGGGAGTGGTAAGTTATTATCCTTTGCAGTGGTAACTGCCGTTGCTTTATTCACTAAAGTAGTCAGACTGGTATTCATGAAATTCTTATAATCCTCATTTAATATTTTTATTTCATTCTTTAGATTGTTGATATTATATTTCACACCCATTTCGGCTGCGACAACGGATTGATTGCGGACGTCGACAGTACTTTCCTGCTTGGCATTATTAAAAGATGCGGCAACAAATACTGCTGATAAACCAACAAAAACAACAACTAAAAGGAGGACAAGTAACAAAGCATAACCTTTATGGTTTTTTACATACTTCAATTGAATCCTCCTCTTTAATTAGTTGTTTTATATCTCGTAAGTATCGTGTTTATTTTGTAGGTCGCATTTTTATATTTCACTGCAGCAGCAAATGTGTAGTCATCTTTCGTTGGGTTAATCATTTGATTTACACTTGTCATAGTCACATTGAAACGAGTATCTGAAACTGGCTTGAATGAACTGGCAGGTGGCTCAGTTGTACTTGTACATAATGTAGAAGATACAGGAGCAATCATAATTCCACCTGAATCCACTTTAATGTAATAACAATCCCCTTTACGGTGCTGGTTCATTAATTTCGAAACAATTAAATTCGCTTCCTGTTGAGCGGAAGTCTTATTGGATTCCGCTATTGAATGCTTAAAGCCGATTCCCAAAGTTGTCATAATTAATATAGCTACCATCGAAACTAAGGCTAGAGCCGCTATTAATTCCACGAGTGTTATGCCGTTATTATTTTTAATATATTTGATCATGAGGTCACCTCAATATAGCCATATGTTTCACTACTCAATTGACCTCCGAGCGTATAAATTTTAAGAATGGTCTTATATAAAGAAATGGTTCCTGAAAGATCAGGCACATCGAATACTTGAATTTCGAGTTTAAATTCTTCGCCTGAATCAACTGTGCTATTAAATTTGAATGAATTGTAATCGTCTTTATTAGTTGCCGGGTCATCTGTAATTACGTGGCCATTAGTTATTGTTGTCGTTTCTTCAAATTGCAATTCAATAATAGGTTTAATCTGTTCAAAAGGAATTATTTTTGTTGAAGTATGGGGAATATATTTCCCTTTGCTCTTTTCAATAAACTCCGTAATTTCCTGCCGCGCTATATTCATCGTATCCAACTTTGTCTCCGTCTTCGCATTAAATAAAGTCATTTGTGGAAACACAGTCATGATACCCACGAAAACAATTCCCATTATGACAAGTGCTGCCAGAACTTCCACGAGTGTCAGTCCATTTTGTTTGGATTTATTTGGAAATAGTTTCATATAATTTTTCTCATTTCATGTTGTTTATACGTATTATGTATTGTTTTAGTAGAATTGTCATTATTTTTATACTATATTTACTCGCCTATTCTATCCTAGGAAAAAAGAGCTGAATAGATCAGCTCTCTTCATTATTTCACATATTCCGCAACACGATTACGTCCTTCTCGTTTCGCCCCAATATATAGCGCTCTATCCGCATTACGAATCAATGCCATGGCATCGTCACAGTCTTCTGGTGCAGTTGAGACACCGATACTTGTTGTTATGTTGACAAAGGACAGCACGGGTTCATCTTCCAGGTCTGTCCGAATTTCAAAACGCGTGGTTTCGATCTTCTCACGTAATTCTTCTGCAAGTGCTAGTGATTGTTGTTTGGAGTAGTTTGGTAAGATGATAACAAATTCTTCTCCGCCATACCTAGCAATGATCCCGGCGTCCCCAAGTTCATTTTCCAACAATCTTGCCAGTCCAAAAAGAATATCGTTTCCACTTTGATGTCCATACGTATCATTGATGGCTTTGAAGTGGTCGATGTCCATCATCAATAATGATAATTGACGAAGCTCTCCATTTAGCAATTGGCTCATATTGGTTTCGAGTTGCTGATCTAAATACCGGTAATTGTATAATTTCGTTAGGCCGCATCGTTCACTTTTAGATACTGCATCTTGTACGTATCGAGCTTTTTCAAGAGATACTGCAAAATAGGAGCATAGCAAGCTGATAATCTGAAGTTGATAAGTTTCAAATGCGTATTTTTTCCTTGAAGCTATGACCAGAATTCCTTCCATTTTTTGATTCCGACTAATTGGGACAGAAATGATGCTCTCTGTATCCGTTGGAAGAAAATCCGATCCTGACTTACGCCATTCTTTTTGTTTGTTGAAAAGAATCGACTTGTCTTTTTTATAGACAATTCCAGCTATACTTTTTAGTAATTCTTCGTGAGTTTGCAAAATTTCTACATTGATATCTTTTTCCTTCGACTTTAAGAAGTACATATTATCTTGGTCTTGGTCTATATCAATGATATAAGAATAATCAACTGGTAACATTTTGCTGATTCTTGATAAGAATAAATCGATAATTGCATCATTGCTGAGTCGATCTGCCAGCTCATGTCCTATTTCAGTCGCTTGGTTTAAGTCTTCGTTGACGCGTTCGGAATTACTGTATAAGCGGACTAGGAATGTAATGATTAAGAATGGGATACCTAATAGTAAGAATGCAACTGGTCCAACATATTCATTTAGCAAATAAAGAGTAAAGCCGAATGGGAATGTCACGACTAAACCTGCATAATCCCAAAGTGAATCTCTTCCAAAGAAGCCGGTGTGTTCTTGCTTTGTTAAAACCAGATATAAGTGCAAAATTACATGATTAGAAAAAGTATTAATGATTTGATAGAGAAAACCGAATAAAAGAATATGTTTTAACTCGATCGAACCAATATCATAGCCCATTAAAATGACAGAAACGCCACTAATGACCGATACTATGAAAAACATAAATGAGTTAAATAGTGCTCGATAGAAATCGCTGAACCCGATTTTGAGTTGTATGGCCAGTGGAATAATTGCCAATTGCATGACCAACATTTCAACAAACACTCCATATTTCAAAAATATGGCAAGGTTGATCCATTGAACTAAGAAAACGGTTGTTCCAGCTACTTTAAACGGAAAGTATGTCGTTATTATTGCCAGAGCTGTATATCCCAATAAAATTGGCCAATTAATTTCAGTAGGCTCTGCAAACTGGTAAATCGAATAAGTGCCAAATGGTACAACCAGAACCCATATGGCCCAAATCAAGCGTTGTGTTCGTTTAGAAATGTCCATATGCGCCCCTTTCAAAATGGTTCAATTTATCTAGTACTAAATACATCCTATCAAAATTAGAAAGTTTTGTCATCTTTAATATTCAAATAATTTTAAACACTTGAATAGCCTCCAAACGCAAGCTAGACAAGAGATAGAGCGAACCCGATACTATAGTCACTTGTTTTTCCGAAATTGTAATTCGCAATGATTCTAGTAGGTCTTTCGTCATTGTTACGTTAGTCGATTCGCTCATTTTCGACAAACTGATTGCGGACATTGCGCGCTCATCTTCGAAATCCACAAAAGTAAATTTTGATGAAATTTCTTCATAAATACGCAATATTTTTTTGGCATCTTTTCCTTTTATCWTGCCTAAATAAAAATGAATGGGTGTATCTGGAAAGTATTCTTTCACAGTTTCAACGAGAGCACGAGCACTTGCCGGATTATGTGCTCCATCGAAATATAAATGATCTGTAATTTTTTCAAATCGTACTGGAATAAATGTTTTACTCAACCCATTTCGAAGGGTTTCTTCTTCCACTTCTACTTGGAGCGAATTGGCTACATGGAGTACAGCTCGAATCGCAAGCGCTGCATTATTTACTTGATGGGAACCTTTGAGTGGAACAATCATATTCGTGAATACATGACCTTCATTGTCTTGGTACAATCCATTCAATAAAGTGAAATCTTTATTTATTTTCCAAAGTGGAGAATTGCCTTCATTTGCTTCTTCTATAAGTACTTGTTCAGCAGGCTCTTCCATTGGACCAATGACAACTGGACGACCTGGTTTAATGATTCCCGCTTTATGAGAAGCCACTTCTTCAATTGAGTTTCCTAGAAATTGTTCATGCTCAATTGCAATACTCGGAATGACTGAAATGAGTGGAGTAATGACATTCGTGCTATCAAACCTGCCCCCCATCCCCGTTTCCAACAGTACAACATCAGGTTGAAATTGTTCGAATGCCAGAAATGCAAGAACTGTTAATAATTCAAAATCCGTCAGCATTCCGCTGAGTCCCGCTTCTTTTGCAAGACTAAAAGCCTCACTCAAGTCAATTGGTGAAATATACTCCCCATTCAGCTGAATTTGATCATGTACATCCATGAAGCAAGGCGAATAAAAACATCCCGTTTTTACTCCGTGTGCCTGAAGCATACTATTCATCATGCTGATGGTCGAACCTTTGCCGTTCGTCCCTGCAACATGGACGAATTTGAGTTTCAAGTGAGGGTTTCCTACTTTTTCTAATGCATTACGGATTGCATCCAGCCCTGGCTCAATTGTGTTTTTGCTTTCCATTTGAAAACGTTCTTTGTATTCATTAAACTTCGGAATCATAATTACATCTCCTTTCTATAAACGAGAAAAGAACCCCACCTTCATAATAAAGGCAGGGT
>NZ_JBFUJC010000221.1:0-5252 GCF_056401595.1 Paenisporosarcina sp. P4_E4_2
CTCCCGGCAATAGTGCGAGTGCTTGGTTGATTTTTTGCTCTGCCGATTCGTAAAACCCTTGCATTTGATAATAATCAGCTAGACTCAGTAATGCTTGTGGATATTCTTCCTCATGCTCTTCAATGCTTGTCAGCAAAAGTAAGGCTTCATCTTCTTCGTCAATTTCCATGAGTATCTGTGCTCTATCAATCTTGATCTGCGCTTCATTAGGAAACAAAAACTGAAGGTGTTCCAGTATTTGTTCACCTTCTTTTAAATATCCAGCTTGAACTAGCATATTTGCAATCTCATATTGAGCATCTGGTTCCCCTGAAAGTTGCAATGTTTCGATTAAAGACTGTATGGTCTGCAAATCGCCCGCTTCAATCGCTTCAATAAATTGTTGACTTATTTCCATCTCCATCACCCGTTCTCTTTCTATTCATACCATATGCTACATCACGACTACCCCATTCACAAGAAAAAACTCCCCGCTAGCGGAGAGTTTCACAAGTTGACACATTTCGCAAATGATCAAAGAAGTTGGGGTAAGATACGGAAATGCACGAAGCATGTTCAATTTCGATAGGTCCTGTCGAAATCACTGAAGCGATTGCGCCCATCATTCCGATGCGATGGTCTCCATAAGACTGTAGAACCCCTCCTGTAAGAGTAACAGGACCATTTATGACCATTCCGTCTTCGGTAGCCTCGATATTGGCACCTAATTTCTTTAACTCATCTACAACTGCTGTAATGCGGTCTGTTTCTTTTACTTTTAATTCCTCTGCATCTTTAATCACCGTCGTACCCTGAGCTTGGGTCGCCAGTAATGCAATGATTGGAATTTCATCAATCAAGCGGGGAATTAACTCTCCGCCGATTTCAATGCCTTTGAGCTGTGAAGATTGTATCGACAGACGTCCTATTGGCTCTTCATCCCCGCCGTTTTCCAATTCAATATCCAACTTGGCTCCCATTTGTTGCAACACATCGAGAATGCCGGTGCGTGTTGGATTTAAACCGACATGTTCCAAGTGGATGCTACTGTCTTTCGCAATTGCTCCTGCCACCAAAAAGAATGCAGCTGAGGATATATCTCCTGGCACTTCAATATGTGTTGCAGAAAGCTTTTGACCACCCTGGAGTTGAATGACTCCATCCTGACAAGTGAWGTCAGCACCAAATTGGCGTAACATACGCTCGGTATGGTCTCGTGAAACTTCTGATTCCCGTACTGTCGTTACACCATTCGCTTGAAGACCAGCAAGAAGGATGGCTGATTTTACTTGCGCGCTGGCAACAGGCATAGTGTAGTCTATTGCAGTCAAATCAGTGCCTTGTATTGCAAGTGGAGTGAACTGCCCCCCACTTCTGCCAGAGATTTGTGCACCCATTTGCCTTAAAGGTTCGATTACACGCTTCATCGGTCTTTTAGCGATTGATTCATCCCCTACAAGAACGCTGTGAACGTTAGATCCGGCTAATATTCCAAGCATTAAACGAGTAGTTGTCCCAGAATTTCCTGTGTCCAAAATTTCAGAAGGTTCTTTCCAACTTTCCATCCCATCGCTCGTAATCGTAACCTGATTGCCATTCACTTGAATATCGACACCTAATTTTTGAAAACAGGAAATTGTACTTAAACAATCATCTCCAAGCAAAAAACCATTAACCGTTGTTTTACCTTTTGCCATTGCCCCGAACATGATAGAGCGATGAGAAATTGATTTGTCTCCAGGAACTCTAACTGTTCCACGAAGGGCTACTTGCTCTGCTTGTAATTTTATGGAGTCCTTCAATCCATTCACATCCTTATATTCTTATTGGATAATAATTGCTCAGTATAAATTCATCTTTTTTCTTCGCAGATTTGAGAAGCTATACTCTCTCTTTATAGACTATCTTAAACGATTTAGTTAATCGTACATTTGCGTAAGCGTTGGTCTCATGCTTAACGCTCATGTGGGTGACCAACATCATGTTGGCCCGAGGAGGCTTGCCATTYGTCCGCGGAAAGAGAGCAGACTCACTCTATGATATATACGTTTCGTAGATTGTTTCATTTGCAATACAACCGCCCGCTTTATTTCGGTCTTCGATTGTCTGAAAGCTGATGACCAAAATCCCAAAAACATCTTCCCTCGTTTCAACAATTCGCAAGTTTGTAATGCTGATCATGTGTTTTGCCAGAAGTCCTGTTATTTCAGAAATGACACCAGGATAATCAGGAACATCCACATACAGATCAAATACAGAATACATGGCGCCTTGTGAAGTAATCGGCAATTCATCTCTGACGTATTTGGCTCTTGAAAAGTAGTGCTCTATATTTGAAGGTTCCGCTTGCATAAGCAACGTTTTTACTGTGTCCATTTCTTTTTGCCATTTTGTCAATTGATTGACCAATTCGATTCGATTTTGAATGGTTATATCTCTCCACATCACAGGATTCGATGAAGCAATCCGTGTGATATCCCGAAAACCACCTGCTGCCAATTGGCGAGTGAAGGGAAATTCTTCATTCTCACTGGATAATTGGTGAACCAAGGACGCAGCGACCAAATGTGGAAAATGACTGACTACAGCGGTCATATGATCGTGTTCAGACGCAGAGACTCGGAGAATCTTCCCCTTTGTCGGTTGCAACAACATTTCAAGGGTATGAATTTTTTCTTCATCTTCCTGTTCCAATGGAGTAAGCATGTAGTAGGCATTTTCAAATAAATGAGCCTTCGCTGCTTCAACACCACTTTTGTGTGAACCGGCCATTGGATGTCCTCCAATAAATGTAAGGCCAAGTTTTTTAAGTGATTTTGCTTTTTCCATGATGATTTTCTTTGTACTGCCGGTATCTGTAAGGATGACACCTTTTTTAAGCTGCCAATGCTGTGCTTCGTTCATTAACTGAAGCGTTGCATTGACTGGAGTCGCAAATACAATGATATCTGCCATTCTTGCAGAATCTTTTATACTGAGTGCCATGTCATGAATGACACCTAATTTTTTGGCTTTACGAACGGTGTGTGAGTCCGAATCAAAGCCAATTACTTTCACTTCAGGATTCTTTTGAATGGCCAATGCCAATGAACCACCAATTAAACCCAGACCTACGATTAGAACATGCGTTGTCATGCAAATACCTCTAATTCTTTTAAAACATCCGCCAACGCTTTTAAGAATGCATCATTTTGTTGAGTCGTACCTATAGTGATCCGAATATATCCCGGTGTTCCAAGTGCATTTCCACTAMGGATAATAAAGCCTTTTTTAAGGAGACCTTCAAATACTGTATCGGCGTCAGCTTTTACTTGAAGAAGTACAAAGTTTCCTTGAGTGGGATACATATGTAGGTCATGTTTTGTGGCATATTCATTAAATTGCTGTTTTCCTAATTCGTTTTTGATAATACATTCCTTAAGAAATGCCGTATCTTGAAGTGCCGTCAATGCAGCGCCTTGACTGATTACTGTATTGTTGAATGGTTCACGGACCGGATCCAGACGAGCAATCAGTTCCTTTTGTGCCACTGCATAACCGACTCGAAAACCTGCAAGTCCATATGCTTTCGAAAACGTTCGCAAAATAATGACATTGCCATGATCTTTTAAGAGATCAACGGATTCTTTGTATGCGGGGTCAGTTACGAATTCGTAATAGGCTTCGTCAATCACTATAAGTACTTCTTCGGGAACTTTTTGAATGAATTGTTCCATCTGCTGATGATTGATTAGCGTACCTGTCGGATTATTTGGAGAACACAACCAAACGATTGCTGTTTTTTCATCGATTTGGCGAACCATTTCTTCCAGGTCATGAGCCCCGTCTTTCAATTGAACTTCACGAACCTCTGCACCCTCAATCACCGCATTATGTCGATATTGTGGGAAAGTAGGAATTGCCATGACAGTATTAACTCCTGGCTGAAGCAAAGCACGAGAAATCATCATGATAATTTCATCCGATCCATTTCCAAATAACAATTGTTCTTCTGCCACACCTACCGTTTCTGCCAAAGCATGACGTAAACCACTTGCGTATCCATCTGGATAAATGGCATGATTTATCGCTTGGTTTTCCAGGAATTCACGGACTTTTGGAGATGTTCCAAAAGGGTTTTCATTCGAAGCGAGCTTCACGATATGATCTAAGCCATAGATCTTTTTCACTTCATCGATTGAACGTCCTGGTTGATATGGTTTCATCCCTGTTAATTGGTTTTTCCACTTCATCGTCATTCGCCTCTACCTTCTTACTTATTGTTTGTTATTAAATCAGGTCGTAATTTAACTGCATCGTTCATGTATACATGATGAATATCGCGTTGCGATTTTTCCGTATTGACGTGCATCAATACACGTATACACAATGGCATCGCGCCTGGTACATCCATTTCATGGGTACACATAACAGGTACGTATRTCCATTCAGGAATACTTCGGACAGCTTTTGCAGGAAATGCAGAAGCTATATCAGTTGTCGTTGAAACCACGACAGATGCAACATCCTCAGGACTGATTTGGTTTTCTCTAGCCATTGTCAAAACAAGCTTCTCTGTCTCAATTAAAATATGAGATGTCGAATCTTCTGGTATGGTGGTCGCTCCTCGAATACCACGAATCATTTATGTACCTCCTTACTCCATTTTCGTAATTGTTCATGTGCCCGTACTACTTCTTCAACGGGGACAATTTTCATACATGGTTTTCCGATTTGTTCGAGTAGAACAAAATGAAGATCACCATAAGAAGCCTTTTTATCACGTTTCATATAAGGAATGAGTTGATCGATTTCCTGCTTTAAAACAGGTTCAAATGAATACCCAAAAGCGTTCAAAGCATTAAAAAGCTTTTTGGCTGTTCCTTCTTTGAGCGACAGTAGTTTTTCACTTAACTGAAGTGAAATCACAAGTCCAATTGCAACGGATTCCCCGTGCGTTATATTTCCGTATCCAACTGACGCTTCAATTGCGTGTCCATAAGTATGTCCTAAATTCAGATATTTCCTTACGGATTGCTCAAACTCATCCGCTTTCACTATATCAGCCTTTACTTGAATGCCTTTAACCAAGAAAGATAACTTCTGTTCTTCTGATATATTTTCAAGAGATTGATAAGAAAGCAAATCTTCCAACCAATTCTTATCCGAGATTAGAGCATGTTTTATTACTTCAGCCATCCCTGATAATACTTGTTGATTAGGCAACGTGGCTAATGTCAAAATATCAAAAATGACAGCTTCAGGCTGATAAAACGAGCCGATCATATTTTTCC
>NZ_JBFUJC010000222.1:0-5250 GCF_056401595.1 Paenisporosarcina sp. P4_E4_2
CCACTATGTGATGCACTATGGATCTCTGCGATACTTATGACGACGTACCCTCCCATGTCTCTTAGCGTCAATGCGCTTACATTCCTTCGTTCGGTCTATTCATAAGGCAGAGGCCTGCTTAGCTGCCCCGGGGACTCGTGGTCTTAGTTTAGTTATGATGCTGGCTTCTCCGTGTCATCCTTCTGGGTATAGGTCTCGATGATAAGAAATGTTTACGCTGTCTCTGCGAGACAGTAGAGATCCTTCATCATATATTGCTCATTAAAATGGACTTTCTTTTTACAAATACCATGCAATACTTTTAGTAATTTACCGCATAGGACCACCATCGACTGCTTACCCCGCAAGGGATTTTGTTGGCGTGTTGTGTAGTATTCATGAAGCCGTTTAAACGGTTCGTTATGACGAATGAGTGGGACGATTACTTTGAAAAGAATATATCTAAGTCTCTTTCTTCCTCGTTTGGAGATATGTTTTTGCCCCTTATGTTGACCAGATGAGTTTTCACGTAATGTCAATCCCGCTAGTTTAATCAATTGGCGTGGATTTTCATAAAGCGAAAAGCTTCCTACTTCTGAAAGTAAATCAACAATTGTTGCATCTCCTAAACCAGGAACAGAAGAGAGAAACTCAAATTCCATAGTTGTTTGTGCCATTTCGGCTAATTGACTATTCACAGATTCAATTTCGTTTTSTAATAAGCGATACTGACGTAGAAGCGTGGCGATTTCATGTCGGGCCATCTGTTCTCCTTCTGTCAGTCCGATTGAGTTCGTCGATGCTTCAATGAGAAGCTTTGCTTTCGGCAACTGTGGTGTCCTCATACCCTCTACCTCACGGTATAAAAAGACCAACTCCTCAGCACTTTTCCCTTCAATATCCTGTGGAAATGGAGTCATTTCCAATGCCGCCAGCGCCATCTTTCCAAAAGACGGAAAGACTTGAGTAAACTCTGGAAAATAGCGATCAAGCCAACGGATGATTCGATTTTTAATACTCGCTAAATCTTCCGTTAACTTTGAACGGAGAGTAGATCCGATACGCAGTTCAGCTTCTACATCTTTTAACAAACGTGGATAACTAAAACGTCCATCTTTCAATAAACGTGCGATGACCAACGCATCTTTTTTATCGTTCTTTGTTGGTAAATTATCGTCCAATTCCTTCGAACGTTTAACGTGCATTGGGTTGACCATGATAAGTGGAATGCCGTAGTGGTCTAAGAAATTAGCTAAGTTCATCCAGTAGTGGCCTGTTGGCTCAATTCCGACTATAACGTCTGTTTTCTTAGCTTCTTTCATCGTTTGACGAATCTTTTCATACAAACTATCAAAGCCTTCTTTTGATTGATGTACCGGAAAAGCTTTTTCAATCACACGCCCTCGTTCATCGACAAAGCACGCGTAATGAACACGCTTGGCAATATCCATACCGACAACGAGTGTATTTTCAGTCACTTGATTAATTTTTTCATTGCATTTAAACTGCATAGAGAAGTCCTCCTTGTTTGATGATGGGTCAATGGTCGTTGACACTCATGCATCATACTAGAGGGCTCTTTTTCTTTCAAGACCTCGAACATCCTTCAAACAGGAATGCTGCCCCGTTAGTTCAATAAGAAAAAAAGCTGCCTAAGCAGCCCGATGATTATTACTAAAGCACCCGTTAGTTGAAGATTCGAGAACCTAAATTTCCACTTGTTTTCATCTTTTAAAATTTCATATCCTTGTTTCAAACAATCCTCTTTAGCCATTGGTATCTCCTCCTAACCAATTTCTAGCCATTTCTTTATTTTAAGAGAAATTGTTGTCTTATTGTTAATATAAGGGCTGTGTGGTGATGATAGCGCAATATAATCATTGATAAAACCACCAGCACAACGATATTTTTATGCATTTCCAGAAATGTAATAATTTAGTGAATTAAAATATCAATTAAATAAACCGTAAATTTCTTTCTCTCACCCTCCACCATGACATATACAACTTCGTCTTGCCAAAATGGTACCATCTAGATTTAAGATACTGTAACCCTGTGCTCTCATCCCATACCTCTCCCGAATATTGAAGTGAATTTTCCACTTGTTCTTCGGTTAATATATGGCCCCCCCACATATCATACCGATATTTATTTACCTGGGTTCCAGCTTCATCTCTAAGTTCAATAATATTCTCAAGACCGTCTGTCATGAAATAATACAATTCTTGATCAATTTCTAGGTAAAAAACAAACCTCGTATTTTGAAAATACGAGGTTTCACCTGTTTATTGCTATTCATTTTTATAAAAAAGTTTGATTATTTCAGAAATCGAATCTTCAACTAAAGCACCCGTTAGTTGAATAAGWAAAAATTATCATAATCCCTAATTACCATTTGTCAAATCGGCTCAAATCTATATCATTTTGGGTTACCAACGTTATCAGTACAGGATCAGGGTATATAAAGCATTCACTGAAATCCGCTACGTTTAAGACTTTTAAGTCTCCTTTGTATAAGCTGAAATTCCAAAGTGAATCATTTATAATTCTTCGTAAACAGTAATAAACAAAGTATCCCAATCTTCAAAAACTTCTACAGAAATTTTTCTGCTTGGGTATCTATGTTGGAAGCTCATTGACCAAAACATTACTAATATATCTCCCAAGACTCTATTTTGTTCTATTAAATCTTCATTATAATCAACATTAATATGAAAAAAATCCTTTAATTCATATAAGTTCATAATTTTCTCTATGCTAGTCTTGTCATCGTTACAATCGTTTTTCCATGCATCAAAAAGCTCTTTATTGTATTTATCTTTTAATAAAAAACATCCCTCTATTTCAATAATTTCAGGATAAAAAAATTTAGAGAATGCTAGGGCTGTCTGTAAATCCGCCTTGAAATTTACGTATTTCCACCAACTAAAATTACCTGAGTTAGCATTTTTATGTTCTACATACTCTTTAATTAATTCTTCGGGAAACAAAACCATTTTATATACTCCCTGCTATTTTATTTTCATTATTACACTCCTTATTTACCATATAGCTCTGTTAAGATTTTGATTACATCTTTTTCAATTCTTTGCTCATTCGAATGTTAGGTTACTATAGTCATCTTATTGATTTCTTCTTCAACTAACCTGCCCCGTTAGTTGAATAAGAACAAGTGTATTTTACTACCCGTTAGTGAATAACATTATTCCTCATCTCCAAAGTCAATCATCACTCCAACAACCTCTTTAGAAATGTTATATTTTACTTTCACTTCGTACATTCCGTCACCATAACCAGACATTGAAACCGCCCCACCTGGAATAACTCCACCCTGTGCATCAGATGCAACCATATCAGAACATGCGACATAATATTTTAATCCAACTTCACTAATCTCTATGTCATGGACATTTTTCACTTCATATTGGATCGCATCGTCTCTACCAAATACTTTAATATCAAAAATTCCAGCTTGTGCAGAGTCAACTCCAATCAGCTTATCGCAAACATACCATTTTCCACTTGGTTTCTTTTCTCCATAAAATACGAATACATTTTTAACCACTTCTTCAGGTGTGTATGATATGGTTGCTGTCCATTTCCCATTTTTCACATTTGAAAGTATGATTTGCAGGTCTTCTTCGTTATCCACCTGATAACATGGATCAGAAACAACTAACTTTCCACTCCCTACTGTAAAAGTACCAACTGTTTTGGGCTTATTAGTATTCACTTTCGGCACATTCCAATCAATAAAAGTGCTTAATGCTAATGCTTTACATCTTAACCCAGTTTTGTCGTTCCAAAGATAAACTTGTTCCTGCATAAATCTTTTTCTAATACGGTAGCAAAGTGTGTCACCATTCATTTTTTCACCAATACAAACCATATCACTCGGTAGATTTTTCGGTCTGTTCTGATTTTGTTTTACAATATCATTTTTAAATGCTGAGCATTCATTAGTTTGAATAGGAAACAAGGTCCAATCACCAAATTTTGCTCCATTCGTTTCTAAAAAGAGTTCCTTGTATTCATCGGGAAAAATAGCACCCAGTTCTTTTTCAGTTTTTTTCAATTCAAGTAACGACACCCCAGCTACCTTCGAACTTGGATTAATCATGTTTATTACTTTCTTCATCTCTTCCTCCTTGATACTTTCCAATTATTAAGATATAAATATTACAAATTAACTATAAGTGTTTTCAATATTTAAAAATAGAATAACGGCATTTCCTTATTGAACTAACCTGCCGCGTTAGCTGAATAAGACGATATAATATTCATTTTGAGACAAACTTCTTCTCAACATTGAAAAATTTTCACATAGGTGGCACCGATTTCACTTGCAATAWAGTTGGATTTTCTAGATATTGATCTTCGTCTCCAAAAGAGTCCATACCTAAATACTTCTTAGCTTTTCGTTCATAAGAAACATCTTCATTAAGTTCTACCATTGGGCTTTCAGTTAAATATAGGAATCGTCCATTATTGTTTCCATTTTCAATCTTCCACCATGARTATTTCTCGATTTTCTCTTCACCAAAGAATTCCACAAATGATTCACTAAAATAATTGCACCAAAAAATCCCAGGAAGTCTCGTTCTTATGGTCCCGGTTACATGTTGACGAAGTTCAGCATTACTTTCAGATATATATCCATAAAACCCATTTGAAACATCGACTGTGTCTTTAAATAATTTTTCAATAACGAAACGGTGGATTTTGAATGTTTGTTTTGTGAAATAGAAGTCAATCGTGTTTATACTCTTTTCATCAGGACAGATCCACCATCTAACTGATAGAGAAAAATTGGGTTTTTTTGACTTCGCAATCAATCCTCCTGCTGTTCCAGTCATGATTCCGACTTCTTCATTGTAGCAACCTGGGCTTTCATCCATCCACATTTCCAAAAATTCTTCTTGTGTAAAAACAGTTTTGAGTGGTTCAAATAATCCCATTTTATCAGGAGTAAATCCAGCTTCAATAACTAGATTTAAAATTGAAAGTGCAGTTTTTTTGTCAGCGATATTCTCTCGAGTATAAATCGTAGCCACAAGGTTTCTCATGGACTTCCTCCTTCATTGAAAGTGAACGCTTACGAATTGAAATTGGTTGTATGTAATTCATTATTTTCTCCTTAAACTTTTGTTTTGATTGCTTTTTAATGGGTCGTTCTTCTTCAACTAAACTGCCCCGTTAGTTCAATAAGAAAAAGGGCTGAATAATCAGCCCGATGATCTTTAACTAAAGCAACCGTTAGTTGAAGAAGGA
>NZ_JBFUJC010000223.1:0-5195 GCF_056401595.1 Paenisporosarcina sp. P4_E4_2
CGGTAACATAGAGATGAGCCCCTTCTTTAAGTAAACCGATGGCAACTTTAGATCCTACTTTTCCTAAACCTTGAATGGCGTATGTTCTTCCTCCCAAGTCTGGCTTGCCAAAAAGTGATTGATTCGTTGCTTTTATGCCGTAAAGAACACCCGCTGCCGTAGGAACAGAGGAATCGCCCCCACCTCCATATGCCACTGGTAGACCTACAATGTAATGTGTCTCTTTTGAAGCGTGTATGAAATCTTCCATGGTCGTACCCATATCCGTCCCAGTATAAAATCTGCCACCTAATGAATTAATAAATTGACCGAATGCCCGAAACAACTCAGGTGATTTATCTGATTTCGGATCCCCGATAATAACGGCTTTTCCTCCACCAAAATCCACACCTGCAGCCGCACATTTATAGCTCATTCCTTTGGATAATCTGAGGGCATCTTCGAGTGCCTCTTCGACGCTTCGATATGGATGCATCCGGCATCCCCCTAAAGCGGGTCCTACCGTTGTGTTATGGATGGCAATAATCGCACGGAGACCGGTTGATGGATCATTACAAAAAACTACTTGTTCATGCTCTACCATCCTTTCAAAGAGTTCAAATTCGCCCGACAATGGAATGCTTTTTGCAGTTTCCATCCATCAATCCCCCTCTTAAGCCAAAGATGTAAACATTCACTTTACTTTACATAATAAAATTATCGACTTTTATATTCATTTATTTCTTTAATCCATTGTATGATGCATTTCATCGTATAACACTATTTCAACGTAATATTATCAAAATGTAATATTATAGTCAATACAATAATCGGAAAACTCTATATTTTTGGAATTAATAGATACTTACTTTTGACAAGTCATCTTTTGCATTTTCAATTCGTTCAACAAGTGCTTATTGTATGTAGTTTTATAATGTTAAAGGAACAATTAGATAAAGAAAGAGCCCTTCCTTTGTTTAGCGACTTGGAAGGGCTTTTGATTTACGGTATACCACTCATGATTCATCTGGACCTGTGAGAAATACTAGAACAAATAACAAATACGATGTGTTCCCATTATTCATATTTTCTATTAAGCATTTGATTCAATTCTTTTGAAGTTCGGTTGATTTGATGGTTTGCTTCATCCAACATGCACTCTACCAATTCCTTGACACTCGGGATATGGTCAATCAAACCAGCTATCTGACCGCTATTGATAAAACCGTTTTCCAAATCGCCATCCATTGCACCTTTGACGTGATGCTTTTCGGTAGTCATTTCACCGTATTGTGCTAAGGTCATGCCTTGTTGTTCATGTTCGTCCAGTTTTTGTGAATAAGGTGTCTTCAAGATTCTTCTCAGTCTTCCTACACTGCGTCCTACAATAATTGTTGCTGTATCACTCGCATTCACTAAACTGTTCTTATAGTTGTCGTGGAATGGTGCTTCTTTGGTGGCAATCAATCGTGTTCCAATTTGAACACCGCTCGCCCCCAGCATCAGTGCAGCCGCGAGTCCTTTACCGTCTCCGATACCACCAGCTGCAATAACGGGGAGTTGGACATTTTTCACAATCTGAGGAATGAGTGTGAATGTCGTCAATTCAAGATTGGAATTGATACCCGCAGCTTCAAATCCTTCCGCCACTAGAAGATCGGCACCTGCCGCTTCCGCTTTTTGTGCATGTTTAACGGAAGCAACAAGAACAATCACTTTCACACCATGCTCATGTAAAGTCTGAATAAAAGGAACTGGGTTTCCAGCTGATAAAGAAACAATCGGAATGCCATGTTTAATAACGAGCTCAATTAATTCTTTTGTATATGGAGAGACATTAATGGCGATGTTGATCGCGAAGTTTCGTTTCGTCTGTTGTTTCGTTTGAAGGATAATTTGTTCCACTTCGTCAGGTGTCATCGTTCCACACCCGATCGTTCCTAATCCACCAGCTTCGGACACAGCAGAAGTTAACGGGGCATTGCTTATATTCCCCATCCCCCCCTGTATAATTGGGTAGTCAATTTGCAACATCTCACAAACATATTTCATTTTCCATTCACCTCTACTAGAATATGTTATAGTAATTGTAGTTGAAAGACAATTGCGTGAATTTGAATTGGGGGTAATAGTGTTGATTATTTCATTTAAAGGAAATACACCTAAACTAGCTTCAACGGTATTCGTTGCACCTGGAGCTAAAATTATCGGAGAAGTAATGGTAGGGGAAGAATCGACTATTTGGTTCAACGCCGTTTTACGTGGAGATGAAGGACTTATTTCGATTGGAAAAAGATGCAGTATTCAGGACAATTCTACGATTCATTTGTATGAAGATGCACCTGTTATAGTTGAAGACGAAGTAACAGTTGGCCATAATGTCATCTTACACGGCTGTAAAATTGGAAAACGTTCGATCATCGGCATGGGTTCCACCATACTGGATCATGCTGAAATCGGGGAAGAATGCATCATCGGTGCCAATACATTAATTCCTCCCGGCAAAAAATTTCCACCGCGTTCATTAGTTGTGGGATCGCCAGGAAAAGTAGTTAGGGAACTAAGCGATAAAGACTTTGAAATTATCCAGCTTTCCATTGATACGTATGTTCAAAAAGGATACGACTACCGAGAAATTCTTCAAAGCAAAGAAACTGAATAAGTAAAAACTGGGCTGCCAACAGGTAACTGATTCCGCTTCACATTAAAAATGATCAGCTATCTGCACCGTATTTTTCTAACGGGTTCTATTGAGAGGTGTATCATCTCAATAGAACCCTGTTTTCTTCATCTAATTATCCCCATTTAATTAGACAGTAAAGTTTCAATACTTTTTCTTCAAAAATACATTTTGTATTCCACATATCACATCTTGTAACCTAAAACCTTTCCTTTCACATTTTCAATCGGCAAGACTCCAAAATCTTTACTATCGGTACTTCTCCACCAGTTATCTCCCAAGACAAATACAGTGTTCGCTTCAACTTTTACAGGCTCCATAGTAGTTGCAAAGTATTCTTTCCAAGATTCATCGTCACTTCTATTAGCAGGGGCGGATTCTTTGAAAAATTCTTCTGCATTCTGACCTCTACTCATCGCTTTAGAATAAAAAGTATCTAGTTTCTTGCCATCAATAAATACTTGACCGTTCTTAATCTCTACGGTTTCGCCCTCTAGCCCAACTACTCTTGAAATGTAATACTCAGGCATATTGAAGTCCGGATTGCTTTCTATAGTGAAGTCGGGTGATTTGAAGTAAATAACATCTCCGCGTTTAATTTCCTTGTCATCAGGATCAACGACTAAACGGGGATGAGCCAATGTTTCATAATCGTGGTCACCTCTATCCATATTGTCGTAATCCCATTCCAATAATAATGAATTTTCAAGAGGTTCTACCAATTCGACTTCTGGTTTTGTGCCTTTGTCTGTAATCGTTTGCATTTCATTCGAAGTAACCTCTGGTGAACACGCAGTCAATAATACTGCCAAACCAATCAGTAAATACTTTTTCAACTCAGCCATCTCCTTCATTTATATTATACCAAAAATATCCATTCAATAATTAAAATTAAAGAATATTCTGTGAACGATAAACATAAAAAAACGCTGAAATTTAATCAGCGTCTGTCTTAACGTTTATATATAATATCTTCCCAAGAATATACTTTGTCAGTGATTCAAAGAAGATTAATGAATATCTTTCTTTTTGAACCTACCGCCACTAACTTCCACCACTTCATATATCGTTACAAATGCATTGACGTCAAATTCCTGTATGATTTCTTTCATTTTACTTTCTTCCAAGCGGTTAATTACACAAGTGATTTCTTTAAATTGCTCATTTGAGTAGCCGCCTTCAACAATGCTATATGTGGCTCCACGGCCTAAGCGGTCACGAATTGTCTCTACCATGATTTCGGGTTGATTCGTAATAATTTTAAAGGTTTTAGAACCACTTAAACCTTCTTCAACAATGTGAATAACTTTAGAAGCAATAAAGTAAGCGATTGCCGATAAGATAGCCCCTTGAAAACCGAAAACTAACGAAACAACAATAAAGACAAAGACGTTTAAAAATAAGATAAGATCGCTTGTTCCAAAAGGTAATTTTCTGGATAGTAATACGGCTAACATATCAATTCCATCTAAGGCGCCACCATTTCGTAATGCTAAACCCATACCGAAACCTATTATAATCCCGCCGACAACGGTTACTAACAAAGTATCGCCATGAATGATGGTTGATACTCCGTGCATAAGGATCGTGCCAACTGCTAAGGATGCTATCCCGATTACTGAGTAAATAGCAAAACGCTTACCGATTTGCTTATAACCTAAAAATACGAACGGGAGATTCAGTATTGCAATAAGTGCTCCTAAAGGCAAATCGAATAATTCTGACCCAACAATACTTAGGCCAGTCACACCACCATCTGAGACGTTGTTCGGGATTAATACCGCTTCTAGTCCATATGCAGTAATAAAGCCCCCAATAATGACCAATAATGCTCGCAAAATAATTTTAAGATTATTGTTTTTTTGCTTTGCGATTGTTTTCTTTTTAATTTTCTCGTTTAATGTCTCTTTCATCAAATTTCCCCTTACTTAAATTACACGGATTGATAACATATTTTTTTACCTTGTTTTAGTTATTTTAACATACCAATAAAGTAATGAACCGTATTTTCACCTTAATAACACCTGATTCAAGCATTCAATCATCCATTATTATCGTCATCATTTAGATTATTATTTTCATGGGAGTTATATAAGGATGAGTCCCTCCGAACTTTAAAACAATTGTGTTTTCGTATTAAATTCCTCGTAATTATGTTTAAATTCTTCTTCAGTTACAGCATCGACATTTTATGCTCGGTCCTCCGAAACGACAAGGTATCCACCTAGCATTATTTAGGTGAGAACTGTACGACGACCATAAGCCCCCCTAAAAGGGGAACCGATTACAGCATTTTTTTAGATATCCATTCATATTGAATATCAGGTAAATTTTCTTCATTTTCATGTCCTCTGCCGATGATTTCAAATCCATGTTTTTCATAAAATCGTTGTGCATTCTCATTTACTTCAAATGTGTATAATGTTAATCTCYCACTTGATTGTGCTTTTACTTTATCTAGTAATGAATGACCTATACCAATTCCTTGGTAATCTATATGAATATATAATTGGCTTATTTCCATTTCATTATAGAC
>NZ_JBFUJC010000224.1:0-5178 GCF_056401595.1 Paenisporosarcina sp. P4_E4_2
CGAGACAAAGATATCCATCTACGAAATCGAGATATCTTCCATTGAATTCTTGATATGCACTCATGAATTCCAGATATCACAATAAATGCGTTATTAGTGGTGCCAGTTAACCACCCAACTGGCAATTTTTTTGTAAGTGACACCTTGAGATACTAACAGAAAAGTGGCAGGCGCGAGCCGTCAGCCACCAAATACAGGTCTGAGGAATTGTGCGTAAAAGATGAATTTTAGATAAGTAGTCGCGAATTATAGATAACGACTATCGAAATGAAGATATCCAAATATGAAATCGAGATATCTCAGTATGAATACTCGATATCTACCAGCGAATTCTAGATATCCACGCAAATTCGCTACCCTACTCATGAATTTGCTATAACAATCATTGAATTCGTGAAAACTTATCTAGTTTCCAGTTATTGTTTATAATTGTAAAAAATAAAGAACCCCCGCTCTACCCTTGGTAAATCAACATTCCCGCATCATCTTCAAAATATAGAATCCCCATTAATTAATAAAAATGAGCACAAAGAAATACCAAAATTATTACTTGTGAAACCAAAAGACCTATTATCAATTAAAATTGATAGATTCATATAACCTATGAACGTTTCAAGAAGGAGTAACTATATATCTAAAAATCTCCAAATTACAAAAAATGTAATCATTTTAGTAATTATGGTAAATAAAATAAGGTTTTCAAGGTTCTTAATATATGTTAAATTTCAAATTGTTAATTAATTCGACAAGATTGTCACGTTTCTGAAATATTTGTCAGAAATAGAAGAAACATAATTAGGGAGGAAACTAGATTGAGTATGAAAAAGAAAAGCATGTTTATTGCACTTGCAACCACATTGGCACTTAGCACTGCATCTTTCGGTGCGCCGGCTCCAACAGCAGCGACACAATTAGCAAAACAAATTCCGACGCTTAACTTGCAAAAACCAGCGTTGAAAATACCAGAACGTTTAGCGGTTCCTCAGAACCCAAGCGAAAAAGTTCGCATTATCGTGGAACTTGAAAAAGCACCGGCAATTGAAACTGCTACAAAGAAAGGCAAGCTCTACAAAGACCTTCCGAAGTCGGAACGTAAAAATGTAGAAGCAGCAATCAAAGCAGATCAAAAGAAAGTAAAAGATAAAGTAAAAGGTAAAGCCAAAAATGTTAAATTTAAAGAAGAGTTTAATGCAGTCTTCAATGGTTTCTCTGCTGAAGTAGAAGCGGGCGACGTTGCGGGCATCGCACAAACGGAAGGCGTAAAAGCCATCTATGAAACAAACGAATATACAAGACCAAGTGAAGAACCGAATATGGTTCATTCCAAAGAATTGGTTCAAGCTCAACTTGCATGGGAAAAATATTCGTTCAAAGGTGAAGGCATGGTCGTGGGTGTCATCGATACAGGTATCGACCCAAGCCACCGCGACATGGTTCTTTCTACAGAAACGGATGAAGACATTACGGCAGATGAAGTAAATGGATTGTTAGCTGGTGGAGAAATCGAGCCAGGTAAATACTTCACTGATAAAGTTCCTTATGGCTATAACTACATGGACGGCAACCAGGAAATCCGTGATTTAGGTCCGGATGCATCCATGCACGGTATGCACGTTTCAGGAACAGTTGGCGCAAACGGTGACGAAGAAAACGGTGGAATTAAAGGGGTAGCCCCTGAAGCTCAATTATTAGCACTTAAAGTGTTTGGGAACGATCCATTATACCCATCAACGTTTGGAGACATTTACGTAAAAGCGATGGACGATGCAATTAAACTTGGAGCAGACGTAATTAACATGTCACTTGGTTCGACTGCAGGATATGTCGATAACACAAGCCCAGAACAGCAAGCAGTTTCACGTGCACAAGATAACGGTTTATTAGTAGCCATTTCCGCTGGTAACTCGGATATGTTTGGGTCAGGTACATTCTACCCAATGRCGAATAACCAAGATTACGGTTTGACTGGTTCACCTTCTGTTTCTGAAGATTCATTTGGTGTAGCATCATTTGAAAATAACATGATCACAGCATCTAGTTTCAAATATGAAGTTAATGGAACAGAAGCAGGACGTTCATTATTCCTGCTTGCAAATGACCAAGATCCTAACGACCTACCGGAAGATCAATATGAAATCGAATTTGCAGGTTTTGGTACAGTTGCCGACTTCTCTGGTAAAGACTTAACAGGCAAATTCGCACTTGTATCTCGCGGAGGAATTTCATTCGTTGAAAAAGCACTGAATGCACAAGCTGCGGGCGCTGAAGGAATCATTGTTTACAATAATGCTGCAGGTACTATCAATATGGCATCTGATCCAGCCATCAAGATTCCGTTCATGTCCACACTTCAAGCAGATGGACTGGCAATGAAAGCTAGTCTTGATGCAGGGCAAGTCGTAAATGTCGGGTTTGACGGAAAATATATCGATGCACCAAGTCCAACTGCAGGCAAAATGAGTTCATTCACGTCTTGGGGTCCTACACCAAACTTGGACTTCAAACCGGAAATCACGGCTCCAGGTGGAAATATCTTCTCGACCTTAAACAATGATTCTTATGGTTTGATGAGCGGTACATCAATGGCAGCTCCACACGTAGCGGGCGGTACTGCTCTAGTGATGGAACGAGTGAATAAAGAGTTCGGACTAACTGGTGCAGAGCGCGTGCAGTTTGCGAAAAACTTGATGATGAACACAGCTAAACCAGTAGTTTTTGCTGAATACGATGGTATGAAAGAATATGTATCACCACGTCGTCAAGGGGCTGGCATCATGCAGCTTGCAAACGCTTTGGAAACAGATGTAATGGTAACAAACAAAGCAACAGGCGAAGCGAAAGTAGCCTTGAAAGAAATCAAAGATGGCAAATTCAAATTCACATTGAAGGCGAAAAACTTCTCAGATGAAGCGAAAAAATTCAATGTTGATGTTCAACTTCAAACTGACCATGCATTGAAAACTTCTGGATATGACGTAGTTGTACCGAACATTGCAGGTTCAAATATCGTGACGGATTTAGTGGATGTTCAAGCCCCTAAAACTGTAGAAATCGCTGCAAATGGCGAAGCAGAAATTCAAGTATCTGTCGATGCTTCATTATTGAAAGACACGGCAGGTTTCGAAACATTCGTTAACGGATTCTTCATTGACGGTTTCGTAACATTAAATGACCCGAACGAAGAAACATCAGGAAATGTACCTTTAACAGTTCCGTTCTTTGGCTACAACGGTTCATGGGATGATGCATCAATTTTTGACGGCAGTGCTTGGGAATCATCTACTTACTGGGGCTACCAAGGTTTGGTGGATGAAGTAGGGAACTATATTAAAGGACCATCATTAGGTGAGAACTTCGATCCTTCGAAATTTGCATTCTCTCCAAATGGCGATGGTAACATCGATTCAGCCACTCCAGTTTACTCGTTGATACGCAATGCGAAAAACCTGGAAGTCAACGTATTGGATGCCAACGGTAAAAAAGTTCGCACAATCCGTACGGAAACGAACATGACGAAAAACTATATTGATTCAGCTACAAACCCTGCGTACAAGTTAAATTCAGCTAATGCATGGGACGGCATGATTAATGGAAAACTCGCTGCAGATGGCCAGTACTTCATTCAAGTGCGTGGTGTAATTGATTTCGAGGGTGCAGAATGGCAGTCTGTTGAGTTCCCGATTTATGTGGATACGAAAGCACCTGAAGCTAAATATAAATTCGATCAAAAGAAAAACATCATTTCGACAAACACACTCCAAGATGCTGGAATTGGTCTTGATCGAGTAGAAGTATATGTAAACGGTGTTGAACGTGAAGAACTTGCAGAACTTGCAAAAGAATATGAAGTTAAAAATGTGAAAAAAGGCGACAAAGTCACACTTAAAGTTTGGGATATTGCTGGGAACGTAAAAGAACAAACCTTTGCAATCAAAACAACAAGTGCTGATTATAAAGAAGACGGGGAAGAACCAGGCGAAGAACCAGGCGAAGAACCAGGAACAACACCTGGTGACGGCGGGTCTGATGACGATACGTCAGCACCGAACGAGCCTGAAACAATTGAACCGGTAATCTTCATCAATACACCTAGTTTCTTCAGCAACCATAAAACATCACAAGTAGTGGTGGCAGGTTCTGTTGAAGACGATTCCAACATCGCTTCATTGAAAGTAAATGGACAAACGCCGACATCATTTGACGGCAAAAACTTTACACACACACTGACACTGGCTGACGGTGTGCAACAAGTCAATGTGGAAGCAATCGACGAGTTCGGAAATGATATGGGCATCACACGCCGCATTTTCGTGGACACGACAAAACCAACAGTAGCAGCGGTAAAAGTACCTAAAACRGTAAAATCGAACGAAGCAAACCCGATCATCCAAGTAAAAGTCGGCGACAACTTCGATGAAATCCGTCTATATGTAAACGACAGTGAAGTATTCTACAAACCAATTTCAGAACCATACGCAATGAACGGCTACAGCCAAACAGTTGATGTGGAACTTCCATTGGTAAAAGGCAACAACACGTTCGAGTTGAAAGTAGTGGACTTGGTTGGCCATGAAGCAACCCAAACAATCAAAGTTTCAAAACAAAAAAAATAACCGAATTAGCTACAAAACCCTTTCCCTTTAAATAGGAGAAAGGGTTTTGTGTTTTATTGTACGTAAAAGGTGAATTTTAGATAAACAGAAATGAATTATAGATATATGCTCACGAAATGGAGATATCCACCCGCGAAATCGAGATATCCATCACCCAATTCTCGATATCCACCTACGAAATCGAGATATCCCCGCCAACCCGCTATAACTTTACCCGAAATCGCCATAACCCCCACCGGCCGTTGGGAAAATACAACCAAATTCTCAATAACTAGAATACTCTCACAAGAAATTTGCTATGATAGAAAAAAACCTATTTTCAAAGGAGCGGTTGCAGATGCAAAAACCTATGCATACTTTTGAACAATACTTCCTGATGAATACCGATGACGTCATTCAATATGTGAAAGCCAAAATAGAGTCATTCCAAAATGCACAACAGATTACTTGCAAAGAAATTGGTGACGGCAACTTGAACTATGTGTACCGCGTCGTCAACGAGGAAACGAAAGAATCAGTTATCGTCAAACAAGCGGGTACGACTGCGCGCATTTCAGATGAATTC
>NZ_JBFUJC010000225.1:0-5177 GCF_056401595.1 Paenisporosarcina sp. P4_E4_2
ACTTAAAGGGTCTGTCGGTGTACCTTGGCCAGATACTGAAGCAGCAATTTTCCAAGTTGATTCAACTGAGCCAATGCCTCCACATGAAATTGGTGAAATTTGTGTGCGCGGTCCACAAATCATGAAAGGTTATTGGAACCGTCCTGAAGATACTGAAAATACAATGCGCGATGGATGGTTATTAACTGGTGACTTGGGGTATATGGATGAAAAAGGGTTCTTCTATGTTGTAGATCGTAAAAAAGATATGATCATTGCAGGGGGATTCAATATTTATCCGCGTGAAATTGAAGAAGTGCTATACGAACATCCAGCCATCCAAGAATGTGTTGCCATCGGTGTACCTGATCCTTATCGAGGGGAAACCGTGAAAGCGTATGTTGTCCTAAAAGAAAACGAGCATGTTTCAGAAGAAGAATTAAATACTTTCTGCAGAGAACATCTGGCAGCGTTTAAAGTGCCTAGAATCTATGAATTTAGAAAAGAGTTACCGAAAACAGCAGTCGGGAAAATTCTTCGACGGAATTTAGTTGAAGAAGAAAAAGATAAATATAGAGAAGCTAGTGCAACGTCGTAACATTTCTTGACAACGTTAGTACTTCAGTTTAAGATGAAATTGTGAATGAACACTCATTCATAATTTCATCTTTTTTGGTGGTGGTATCTATGAAACGAGACAAACCGAAATTCAAACAAATAATTGACGCAGCCGTAGTAGTGATTGCAGAAAATGGGTATCACCAAGCACAAGTTTCTAAAATCGCGAAACAAGCAGGCGTCGCTGATGGAACCATATATTTGTACTTTAAAAACAAGGAAGACATCTTAATTTCCGTCTTCCACGAAAAAATGGGCTTATTTGTAGAAAACCTGAAAAAAATTATAAGTGATGGAACGACATCATCCGAAAAATTATTAAAAATGGTAGAAAATCATTTTCGCGTATTAGCAACAGATCATCATTTAGCCATCGTGACTCAATTGGAACTAAGACAGTCCAATAAAGACATTCGCTTGAAAATCAATGAAGTGTTAAAAGAGTACTTAATGTTGCTCGATGATATTTTAATTGAAGGATTGGAAAATGGTGAATTTCATGAAGAATTAGATATTCGTCTTGCGCGACACATGGTCTTTGGTACAATTGATGAGACGATTACTACTTGGGTGATGAATGAACAGAAGTACGATTTGATGAAATTGGCACCGAAAGTTCATCATTTATTAATGAGTGGTATGAAATCATAAGTGAAGGGATGGACGTGTATGGAGTTTTTGAGTTGGACTGTAGAAAATTACGTTGCGAAAGTAACGATTAATCGACCGCCGGCAAATGCATTATCACGAGCACTTATTCTCGAGGTAAACGAATTACTGAATGCTGTTGAACATGATGACAGCGTTCGTGTCATCGTCTTACACGGAGAAGGACGTTTCTTCTCAGCGGGCGCGGACATTAAAGAGTTTACTTCAATCAAAACAGGGGAAGAGTTTTCAGAATTGGCTGCAAGTGGACAAGAAATCTTTGAACGCGTTGAAAGATTCTCAAAACCGGTGATTGCTTCCATTCATGGAGCTGCACTTGGTGGAGGACTGGAACTCGCAATGAGTTGTCACATTCGCATCGTATCTGAAAATGCTAAACTTGGATTGCCAGAATTACAACTTGGTCTGATTCCAGGTTTTGCGGGCACTCAGCGCCTACCACGTTTAGTTGGGATGCCGAAAGCAGCAGAAATGTTGTTTACGAGCGATCCGATCAGCGGTTTGGAAGCGGTTCAATGGGGCTTGGCGAACCGTGCCTATGCGGAAGAAGAGTTGCTGGCCAATACAATGGAAATTGCAACTAAAATTGCTAAGAAGAGTCCGGTTGCATTAAAAGCTGCAATTGACATGTTACAATTCGCTAAAACGTATGCCTATGATGAAGGTGTGAAAGCTGAAGCACACTCTTTTGGAACCGTTTTCATTTCAGAAGATGCACAAGAAGGCATTTCAGCATTTATCGAAAAGCGCGAACCATCGTTCAAAGGAAAATAATGAAAAGTATTGGGAGGTCTGCATCATGAATATTTATGTGTTGGTAAAACGTACATTTGATACAGAAGAAAAGATTGTCGTTTCTGGTGGCAAAATTCAGGAAGACGGCGCTGAATTCATCATTAACCCTTACGATGAATATGCAATTGAAGAAGCGATTCAAGTCCGCGACGCACACGGTGGCGAAGTGACTGTATTGACAATTGGTGGGGAAGAAGCTGAAAAGCAACTTCGTACAGCTCTTGCAATGGGTGCTGATAAAGCAGTTCTGATTAACACTGAAGATGATTTGGACGAAATGGACCAATTTACAGCTGCTCAAATATTGGCAGATTACTTGAAAGATAAAAACCCAGATTTAATATTAGCTGGTAACGTTGCCATCGATGGTGGATCTGGACAAGTTGGACCACGTGTTGCCGACTTGTTGGACATCAACTATGTAACAACTATTACTAAATTAGAAATTAACGGAACACAAGTTAGTATCGTTCGTGATGTGGAAGGCGATTCTGAAGTACTTGAAACGTCATTACCTTTACTTGTTACCGCTCAACAAGGTTTGAACGAACCTCGTTATCCTTCTTTACCGGGTATTATGAAAGCGAAAAAGAAACCACTTGAAGAAGTGGAATTGGATGATTTGGATATCGATGAAGATGATGTAGAAGCAAAAACGGAGACAATAGAAATTTATTTGCCTCCTAAAAAAGAAGCAGGTCGCGTACTTCAAGGCGATCTTTCAAACCAAGTACAAGAATTGGTGCAATTACTTCGTACAGAAGCAAAAGTCATTTAATCGAATCTGAAGATTTGTAATTGGAGGGAATCACATCATGACAAAAAAAGTAATCGTACTGGGTGAAGCACGTGAAGGTGCTTTACGTAATGTATCTTTTGAAACTATCGCTGCAGCTAAGAAAATTTCAGGCGGTGGAGAAGTTGTAGCAGTTCTTCTTGGAGACTCTGTACAATCATTAGCAACTGAAATGATTCATTATGGAGCTGACCGTGCTGTCACTGTTGAGCATCCACACTTGAAATCGTATACATCTGATGGCTTCAGTCAGGCATTCATGGCAGTTGTTGAAAGTGAAAGCCCAGATGCAGTTGTTTTCGGACATACGGCATTAGGCAAAGATTTGTCACCAAAAGTGGCAAGTAAACTAAAATCAGGTCTTATTTCTGATGTTACTGATATCGAAGGAGAAGGTGCTGACGCTGTATTTATCCGTCCGATTTTCTCAGGTAAAGCATTCGAAAAAGTGAAAATCAAAGATGGGATTGATTTCATTACAATCCGTCCTAACAATATTGAACCTTTAGCTCACGATGCTAGCCGTTCAGGCGATGTTTCATCTTTATCTGTGGATATCACGAACCTTCGCACTGTCATCAAAGAAGTTGTTCGTAAATCAGCTGAAGGCGTAGATTTATCAGAAGCGAAAGTTATCGTTGCTGGTGGTCGTGGCGTGAAGAGTGAAGATGGATTTGAGCCGTTAAAAGAGTTAGCAAATCTTTTAGGTGGTGCTGTTGGTGCATCTCGTGGTGCATGTGACGCTGACTACTGTGACTACTCTCTTCAAATTGGTCAAACAGGTAAAGTGGTAACACCTGACCTTTATATTGCAGCAGGTATTTCTGGGGCAATCCAACATTTAGCTGGTATGTCAAACTCGAAAATCATTGTTGCAATCAATAAAGATCCTGAAGCAAACATTTTCAAAGTAGCTGACTATGGTATTGTTGGTGACTTGTTCGAAGTCATTCCAATGCTGACTGAAGAATTCAAGAAAATGAAAGCTAACTAATATTTAATAAGACTCCGTGAAGCGAAAGCTTGCGGAGTTTTGTTTTGGCAAAAAAAAAGAATGCTAGAAGACAAGAGATCATTTCTGCTTCAACTAAAATCCATGTTGGCAATAGAATGTTAACATAAGAATGAGCAGTGTTCATTATGTTCATTTTTAGCTATTAAAAGGTTGAGCAAAAAAGTAGAAGCACTATTTACCACATGCTATACTACGTTTAGAGTTTGTATTTAGAGGAGGATGTTTTAATATGGCAATTGTACACGGAACAGATCAAAGCTTTTCAAGTGAAATTTCAGACRGCTTAGTTTTAGTCGATTTTTGGGCACCTTGGTGTGGACCATGTAAAATGATCGCTCCAGTTCTTGAAGAATTAGATGCTGAGATGAGTGGCAAAGTAAAAATCGTAAAAGTTGATGTAGATGAAAACCAAGAAACAGCTAGCAACTTCGGGATTATGTCAATTCCGACATTGGTACTTTTCAAAGACGGGCAACCTGTCGATAAAGTAGTTGGATTCAACCCGAAAGAAGCTTTGGTTGAATTAGTAAACAAACACGCATAATCTTTTCAATTGGCGTTCTAGTCTTATATTGTAAAAGAAATATTATTAAAACCGGGTACCCATGGGCACCCGGTTTTTTTAAACAGGTGATGAAAATGATGAATGATTTAATTCAACAGAAATGTGCGATTTTACCTGATCAACCAGGTGTTTACTTAATGAAAGATCGCCAAAGCACTATTATTTATGTGGGCAAAGCCAAAGTGTTGAAAAATCGTGTGCGTTCTTATTTTACGGGGAGTCATGATGGAAAAACACAGAGACTCGTCCAGGAAATTGAAGATTTTGAGTACATCGTAACATCTTCAGATATTGAAGCTCTCATTCTGGAATTGAATTTAATCAAGAAGCATGATCCGAAATATAACATCATGCTGAAAGATGATAAAACGTATCCTTATATAAAAATAACAGGTGAAAATCATCCGAAATTGATAACAACCAGAATCGTTAAAAAGGATAAAGGGAAATACTTTGGTCCTTATCCAAACGCATATGCGGCGAGTGARACGAAAAAATTACTGGATCGTTTATACCCGTTACGCAAATGTCCGACATTACCAGATCGGGTTTGTTTGTATTATCATTTGGGCCAGTGTTTAGCTCCTTGCGTTAAAACAATCGAGCAAGACGCATACAGAAAAATTATTGATGAAATCACACGGTTCTTAAACGGTGGCTATCAGCAAGTCAAACAAGAATTGACGGAAAAAATGTCATCGGCAGCTGAGAACTTAGAGTTTGAAAGAGCAAAAGAATAC
>NZ_JBFUJC010000226.1:0-5137 GCF_056401595.1 Paenisporosarcina sp. P4_E4_2
GAATGAAGCCTTTTTTCTTATTGAACTATCGGAGCAGTTTTAGCTTTCGGTATTTACAGGTATGCTCCGCATGTATCGTTTTAACGCAAATAACCCACCATTCTTGTAACGCCCAAAACCCTTGATAGATAAAGGTTTTAGGCGTTTTTTGTTTAGGTGTTAAGGTTATAGAAAGAAGGATTAACGCATTTTTCGAACCATTCAGGAGGACCTACTGTTGTATCTGGATCAATGGCAAGATGAACAAACCAACTATCAGCTGCAGCACCATGCCAGTGTTTACATTTGGAAGTATTTCCACTACATCTCCTGGATATATTTCTTGAGCAGGTTTTCCTTTTTCCTAATACCAGCCTCTTCCGCCAGTAACCAAAAGAATCTGTCCACTCGGATGTGCATGCCAATTGTTCGTTAGGTTTTGATTAGATATTGGCTTTAATACAGCACTCCTTTCATTTTAATAAATACTCTGTGATGATATCTCTAAGTCCGTCCAAAGTGGGCTTTTCTTAATAGAATAGTTGGAAATAAAGCATATTTGTTAGAATATGGTTCTATCTTTTCTGTTTTTGATTACACTAAATGTATGTAAGAGAGAGTGAGTGGAGGTGAAGTGGATTTGACGAAAAAATGGGGAATTAATGCTCTTTTCTTATTTGGGGTATATGCTTTCCTGATGTATGTTTATATCTTCCATAGTGGCAGTGGGGGTATACCTGCAACTTTAAAAGGAACTGTTGCAGATCCGCATGTTTTTATGTCGGATCGAGAATTGTACCTTAGTGAGGAGTATTCAAGAATAAAGAATTTTCTCTTTTTTGTATCAATACCGTTTGAATGGCTTGTCTATTTATTTATACTGATTACTGGACTTTCACAAGCGTTTGAAAGATGGATTCCTTTGCAAAAAAAATGGGCAATTTTGCAAAATGCAGTATATGTATTTTTACTGTCTGTTCTTACGTTTATTGTTTTATTTCCTTTAGACTATTACAGATATTTCTTAAGTGAAAAATATGGGATTAGTACCCAGGATTTCAATTCTTGGATGCGAGATAATGTCATTGATTTTTGGGTTAACTTAGGAACGACAGTAGTGATTGTAACGGTTCTTTATTGGCTTATAAATAAAAGCACAAAGAGATGGTGGTTCAATGCCTGGTTACTAATGATTCCTTTCTCCATTTTCCTCATGTTTATTCAACCAGTAATAATCGACCCCTTATATAATGATTTTTATCCACTAACAAATAAAGAATTAGAGACGAAAATTCTCACGTTGGCTGAGCAAGCAAAAATTCCAACAGAACATGTGTATGAAGTTAACATGGCGGAAAAGACAAATGCTCTAAATGCTTATGTTACGGGGATTGGGAATAATTCAAGAATAGTATTATGGGATACGACTTTGAACCGCTTATCAGAAAATGAAATTCTCTTCATCATGGCTCATGAGATGGGGCATTATGTGGAGAAACATATATATTTTGGAATCGCTCGTTATATCCTAATGATGCTTGTCGGGCTCTGGTTAACCGCTAAAATAATGCCTTGGGCTATCCATCGCTTTGGACGTGTATTAAAAATTAAACGAGTAAACGCTATTCATTCATTGCCATTATTTTTACTTATTACATCTTTTCTATTATTCGTTTCAAGTCCAATTTCAAATTATATTTCTAGATATCAGGAAACAAGAGCTGATCAGTATGCAATAAACCTAATGGACGACCCGGAGGCAGCTGTCAAAACTTTTCAAGAACTTACGAAGGCAGGATTGAATGAGGTGAATCCTCCACTACTCGTAAAATGGTTTCGTTATTCACATCCGACAATGCTAGAAAGAATAAATAAAGTTGCAAATGAAAATGAATCAAAAGAGTGAGGGGCAAAATAGTACGATTTTAAATTTAGTCGTTCTTCAACTTACGGGGCCGTGAGTTGAAGAACAAGAAGAAAAAATAGAAAAAACTATATATTTGCCATCCCATGTTATTCGTCTACTATTTCGGGCGGTTGAGGAATTAAAGGCAACTGGAGGGCTTCTTGGGGGAGCCGCGGGATTATTGGCAGGTGTAGGAGCGCTTGCAATTCCGGGAATTGGGCCACTTCTGGCAGCAGGTCCTATTGTAGCTATGTTAACYGGAGCTGCAGTCGGTGCAGGTACAGGCGGACTAGCTGGAGCATTAATTGGGATGGGCATTCCGGAAGCTGAGGCAGATTAATACGTACGGGATGTTAAAGATGGGAAGCTGCTCGTATTGTTAGTTCCGAATGCCAGAAAAACGGATTCATTCGTTAACAATGAATTACACACAACTTCAGGTACTACTAGACATTAAGTACAATAAATTCACAAAAAACAAGGTCAATCCTTTCTGAGGATTGGCCTTGTTTTTATGAGCTAAGGAAAGTAGAAACATTCTTAGCTCATATTATAGATACCTGATTGCCTTATACTATTTCACTTTTCTCTTTCTTCAAGAGAAGGAACCGCGGTTGAAATGATGTATTTAACAGAAAATCCAGTTCAATTAAGTGGAGAAAAGTATGAAAAAAATTAACAATTTACCCCCATATATAAAAGGAATACAAGAAACAATTTCTTGGATGATGAAAAGGGCATGAATGTATTTTGTTACATTCAAAATTTTTTTGAAAGTATGTATAAAAGTCAAATTAGTTGTTAATAATATAAGTAAATGACCATTTTCTTCATTATTGAATTAATAGTTTTATTAATAGATTTGTCCTTAAACTTATCAAATAGTAGATACAGTATATAAAATAAAATATGTAATAGGGTTATTTCTTGAGTTGCTATATGAAAGAGAAAAGAAGAAGGGAGGATATAACTCTTATGAAAACGTTTATAAACAAATTTGCAGAAGCGATTGGCATAGGTATCATTTTACTATTATTTAATCCTGAGTTAATGGTGGTAGGATCTAGTATTAGAGAGAATGCATATGAGACGATTGTAGTTAGCCTATTAGTAATAATAATCGTTTTGATTTTAAGAAAACCCAAATCACGAGCATAATGATTGGAAAAAAATAAAAGTCGTCAATTCTGAGCGAACTAAACCCAACTTAATTATTGGGTTAATTAACATGGAATGTTTCGGATGAAATTAAGGGAGAAGATGAATGACATCATTATTCCTATTAGCTTCTTCAACTAACTGGTACCTTAGTTGAAGAATTGGCTGCCTTTACAGGGCAGCTTTTTCTTATGGAGTAATGAAGTTGATTACTTTATAATCCGGAAGTAATGTCAACCTACTGTGAATGGAAGGTTTATAGTCTTTAATGTTTAATAATAGATCATTTACAAATTTATAACATCTAGGACGTATTATATTAACAACACATCGTTAATCTATATATTAGTGGGGATAGCTTGAGTGGCTATCATGGTATTTGGCGAAGGAGGAGCCAATACCTTTTTATTTTTCGTTTTATTTTTTTGTTCGTTTCTTTCGTTACTAATAAAATTGGGTGGTCAATTATAAATCTAGGGGGGCTTACAATGTTAACATTGTCTGAAAATAATAATGAAGTGCTACCAATGACCCTAAATATTAAAGAAATTGACAAGCAATATATCATTAAGCAAAAAATATTTGAAGCATTAAATTTTTCAGTATACATAGTTACGTGTAAACAAGAAGGTACATTCTATGAACTCCTATTAATTAAAGATTTCAATTCAGAAGGACCATCAGCACATATTTGGCACAAAAAGATTTGTAAGAACTCAACTATTATAGAGATTGCAAAAGAAGTTGCTGAAGCTATCCAATCAGGATTCATTAAAAACGAATCCTCTCTTGTGTTGGTTTGTAATAAAGTTTGATCAAAAGCATGCTACAAAAATTGATTTTTCAACAGGAGAAACCCAAACATTTTGAAAAAAGTTTGGTCAAAATGCTTGGGTTGTTTGTTGCTAGTGAATAATTTTTTATAAAAAAGTTTTGATCATTTTCTACCWGTGTTTGCACAACAATAGCGCCCTATAATGGAATAACGAAATTACTTTATTAATTTTCAACGGAAACCCTCTTCATTAATCGTTTTAATTTCTTTTCTGTATCTGTTTCCTCTACTGGTGTATAGATACTGCACCGTAAATCCATATCACCTTGAACTTGGAGAGAAGTTAAATTAAACAACATTTTGCCTGCTTTAGCATGTCTGAATTCAATTATCATTTCTGGAGCCTTACTCACTTGACTTTCTAGCCATAAATCTTGGAATTCTGGATGTGAATGACTCATTTCTTTAATAAATTGGTTGTACCATTCATCGCCTAAATAGTGTCCATAATAGGTACGGAAAATGGCAAGAAAACCTTTCGCAAAATGTTCCCAATTGACGGCCAATGCTTTGAATTCTTTTCTGGTGAACACTAAACGAATCAAATTTCTTTGATCATTCGGTATTTGTTCAAAATCTAAAAAAACATGAGCAGCTGCAGGATTCCAGCCCACAATATGGCAATGTCGATCCGTAATGATAGTCGGACAATATGTTAATTCAGCTAGTATTCGTTTTAAAGAAGGGCTAAGCTCTGATTGATCCTTTTTTGGATGTGTAATTTCCGATTTTGCTTCTAATGCCAGGTCATATAAGTAGTCTCTTTCATCATTATTTAATTGCAAAGCTGTAGAAATACAATCAAATACGATTGAAGAAACTTTTATATCTCTTCCCTGCTCTAGCCATGTATACCAAGTGGTACTTACACCTGCTAGTTGTGCAACCTCTTCTCTTCGTAACCCAGGTGTCCTTCTCCGGGTTCCGACAGGCAAACCAATTGACTCTGGCTTAATTTGAGCACGCTTAGCTTTTAAGAATGTCGACAAAGCTTCAAGCCTAGTTTTATCATTCATTTTTAAAACTCCTCATCATACCAATTTAACCTAGTGGTAATTATACCAGGATAAACAATCACTTGTAATAGGATAAAGTGACTGTAAAATACAAGTATATTATTGATTTGGAGTGATGAACAGTGGAAAGAGTTGTGATTACAGGTATGGGAGTAGTCTCTCCTATAGGAAACAACCTCAAGACATTTTGGAACAATCTGATTAACGGAGAGTCTGGTATATCCCTTATTGATACATTTGATG
>NZ_JBFUJC010000227.1:0-5107 GCF_056401595.1 Paenisporosarcina sp. P4_E4_2
AAGAAAAAAGCATGGGACATTTTACACACCCCACGCAACTAAAGTCATTGTAAATATAAATACACGATGCCTACTACGATAAAAGCAACGCAGACACCGAGCAATATTTTCGATAATTTTTCCAAATGAATCCGCTCCTAAGAAATACTCGCCCCTATGACAARTGACAGGCCGACCGATATCGATAATGAAATGAATCCCACAGATCGGTTGTCATTCTCAATCTCACGGTCAATATTGAATTTTGGCGTTAAAAATTCAAACAGGAAATAGGCAATGATTAGCAATCCGAAACCGTATAAACCCCAGCCTATCATTTCAGGCAAAGAATTATGATTTTCGATGGAGTAACGAAAAATGTTTGCAACACCAAAAATTTTCCCACCTGTCGCCAGAGCGACTGCTAAATTACCTTTTTGGATTTCTTCCCAATTCTTATATTTTGTGACAATTTCAAAAACAATCATGGTCAATATCAAACATAAGATGACCACACTGAAATAGCCGGCTGTTTCAACTAATGGGTGTTGCCAAAAATCCATCCCTAACATATGTTAACTCCTTTAGACGTTTTGTAGCTTGTACGATTGAAATGGATTTAGGTTTCAAAAAACTTTTATCCGATATGAGAATGAGTTTAAGGATAACGCTTATTTTAATTCCACAACCGTAACGCCGTGTCCGCCCTCTCCTGCTTCTCCAAAGCGATAACTTTTCACGCGAGAGTGATTCTTTAGAAACTGTTGAATTCCTTGTCTTAACGCTCCCGTGCCTTTCCCATGAATAATCGATACTTGATGGTAACTGGATAATACAGCATCATCAATATATTTCTCTGCTCGCAGGATGGCGTCTTCATACCGTTCTCCACGTAAATCTAGTTCCAGTTTCACATATGTGTCGCGCCCTTTTACATGGGTCATTGCAACAGTTTGTTTGGGTTTTTCTGGTTTGATATATTCTAGGTCGGATTCAGGTAGTTTCATTTTCAGAATCCCGATTTGAACACTCCATTCGGAGTCGGAAACTTTATCAAGCAGAATACCTTTTTGTCCATAACTTAACACTTTGACTTCGTCGCCAACTGTTAATGTCATTTCTCGTTCTTTGATTTGTTTTTGTTTCTTCAGTACTGAATTTTCCGGTGCCGCTTTTTCAAGTCGCTTGCGCACATCGATCAATTCATGGTCTTTAATTACATGTTGAGCATTTTTTTGCATGCTTCGAAGTTCACTGATAATACTTTCGGCTTCTCTCTTCGCTTCATCCACTAATTTTCTAGCTTTGTCTTTCGCCTTTTGTTCAAGCTTTTCTTTTTGTTCTTCAAGCTGATGCAACTGGCTTGTCAAATCTGCTTGTATTTTTTCGGATTCTATTCGTAAAGCATGCGATTTTTCTGCATCTCTTTCCGACTGCTTGCGACTTTCTTCAAGTGAAGCGATCATTGACTCCACTTCATGACGGTCGGTCCCTGTAAATGATTGCGCATGTTTAATAATGTGCTGAGGCAAACCTAGTCTTTTGGAAATCTCGAATGCATTACTGCGACCGGGTACACCAATTAACAGCTTGTATGTCGGACTTAACGATTCAACATCAAATTCAACACTGGCATTTGCAACACCTGGTCGATTGTATCCATATGCTTTAAGTTCAGGGTAATGAGTCGTCGCCATTACACGAGCGCCTCTTCCGTGCACTTCATCCAGTATCGAAATGGCCAAAGCAGCACCTTCCTGTGGATCTGTTCCTGCTCCTAGCTCATCAAATAGCACGAGGCTACGTTCATCAAATTTAGATAATATATCCACGATGTTGACCATATGGGATGAGAATGTACTCAAACTTTGTTCAATCGATTGTTCGTCTCCGATATCGGCGAAAATTTGATCAAACACTGTTATTTCTGATCCATCCAATACAGGAATCGGCAGTCCTGCCTGTGCCATTAAGGTACACAGTCCCACTGTCTTCAAAGTCACAGTTTTACCACCTGTGTTCGGTCCTGTAATGACTATCGCTGTAATATCGTCACCGAATTCAATCGTGTTGGCTACCGCTTCCTCGATGTTTAACAGAGGATGACGAGCCTTCACTAACCGAATAATTCCACGGTCATTGACAGCTGGCTTTGTACATTTGTTTGCTTGTCCGTATTTTGCTTTCGCTAAAATCACATCAATTTCACCTAAAATTTGGACCAGAACAAATATATCATGGGCAACTGCTTGTACCTCGAGGGACAACGCCAACAATATACGTTCGATTTCTTCCTGCTCTTTCATTTTCAGGCGGCGAATTTCATTGTTTGCCTGTACGACAGCATCCGGTTCGATGAACAACGTCTGACCAGATGAAGATTGATCATGGACTATGCCTCCGTAGTTTCCGCGATACTCCTGTTTTACTGGAATAACGAATCGATCATTGCGGATCGTGATGATTGAATCTGATAACATTTTCGATGCATTTTTTCCCCGTGTATAACTTTCCAGTTTTTCACGAACGCGACTTTCCTGTGCCCGTAATTGCTGGCGGATTGTCCTAAGCTGTGTGCTGGCACTATCCAGGACAGCCCCGTTGTCATCTATACRTGCGATAATCTCATGTTCAAGCGCAGTAAGAATCGGCAAAGCTTGTTTTCGTTCCAGGAAGTACGGAATGTTTATATCTTCCGACTCCTCTACGGCTTCAAAAAATTGACGTAATATACGGCTGGCACGAATGGTGCTGGCGATTTCCATCAATTCAGTCGGGCTTAACATGCCACCGATTTGTGCACGTTTTGCATGTCCGCGCACATCAAATATGCCACCCATCGGAACATTCCCCCGTACACGCAGAACGGATAACCCTTCATCCATTTCGTCCAAAAGTTTTACCACAGTATCAAGCTCAATAGATGGTTCAAGTAAATCCAAATGGGTTTTGCCAAGTGATGATGTACAAAAACTCGCAACTTGGTCTCTCACTTTATCAAATTCAAGTGTATTCAATGCGCGTTTGGCGATCATTTCAACACCTCCATTACTTCAAATATTTTATCAATTTCTCATAAGACCACGTATTGACGATTGTGTCCTGTTTCAGCCATGCTTTTTGGGCATATTTCACGCCGATGTCCATGAATCGCAAATGGTCGATGCTATGTGCATCGGTATTAATTGCAATCGGTACATTTAACTTCTGAGCTTCAACTAAATATTCAGTCGCCAAATCCAAGCGATGAGGATTTGCATTCAACTCAAGGATTTTTCCGTACTCAGCAGCCCATTTGATTAACTGGTGGACATCTGGATCATAGCCATTTCGTTGTCCGATTATACGGCCAGTCGGATGCGCAATCATATCAACATGTGGATTTTTCATGGCCGTCAATAGACGATCCATGATCTTTTCCTGCGGTTGGCTGAAGCTTGAATGAATGGATGCTATGACAAAATCGAGTTGTTCCAACAGTTCATCATCAAAGTCGAGAGAACCGTCAGGCAGTATATCCATTTCGGTACCAGCCAACAATTTAATATCAGGAAATGACTTTTGAATTTCTTTAATTTCAGCCATTTGCTGACGCAACCGATCAGCAGACAACCCATTTGCTACACGCAAGTAATGAGAATGATCGGTGATGGCAACATGTGTGTATCCTTTTGCAAGGCAAGCTTCAACCATTTCACTCAATGAATGTGCACCATCTGACCACGTTGTGTGCATATGCAAATCGGATCGAATATCATTCACTTGAATAAGTGTTTCCAATTCATCTTGTCGGTCAAACTCTCGGGAATCTTCCCGTACTGGTGGCGGAAAATAAGGAAGGCCAAAATGGGCAAAAAATTCTTCTTCAGACTCAAAAGTTTGATTCGAGCCATCTTCTTGCTCCACTCCATACTCACTAATTTTCTTTCCTTGTGCTTTAGCGATTTGACGCAACTTCACATTATGATCCTTCGATCCAGTAAAATGGTGTAACGCAGTGGTATATGCAGCAGGTTCAACCAATCGAAAATCCACATCGATCATTTCTTCATAATCAAGCGTAACGGATACTTTGGTATCTCCAGCTGCGATAATTTCAGATACGGGCAATGCTTTCAATAAAGTTTCCCGAACAGTAACCACATCTGAGGTAGCAATGATAAAATCTAAATCTTTACTTGTTTCTTTTACACGTCTGAAACTGCCAGCCACAGAGAATTTATCAATTTGTTTAATTCCACTTAATACTGCTTCGATTATTGACACGGCTGATTCCAAACGCCAAATTGGCAAACGGTCCGGTCTAGAATTGAACTGTTCAAGTTCTTTCAGGATTTTCTCTTCCGTTTTTGCTCCAAATCCGGCAAGTGACTGGACTTTCCCTTCGTCACAGGCTTGCTTTAAAGACTCAGCAGAATCTACCCCTAGTTCCTGGTACAGCTTGGCTATTTTTTTTCCACCGAGACCAGGCAATTTCAATAAAGGTAAGAGTCCACTTGGAACCGAAGATTCCAACTCTTCCAGTACAGTCGATTTCCCCGTTTCAATCAATTCTTCGATAACAGCAGCTGTGCCTTTTCCGATGCCTTTTATTTTCGTGACATCGTCCATTTCAGCCAAACTTCTTGCATCCAGTTCAAGGGCTTGTGCTGCTTTTCGGAAAGCCGATACTTTAAAAGGATTTTCTCCTTTAAGCTCCATATATAAAGCGATTTTTTCCAACGTTCGAATGATGATTTTCTTATTCATATATCTTCCCTCGTCCCTGATAATTTGATTTTCACGGGCAATTATATGACCGTGAAATAGCAGAATGAGTTTTGTATTAAATACGAATTTATCGGTTATGAATACTCACAGGCAAAGCAAGATTCTGACGCTTTAAAAAAACTTCTCTCGAGAAGAGAGAAGTCACTTATTCAGTATAGATGTACCACCAGTTTTTAACCGTCTCTGATAAAATTGGCGTACTTTTAAGCATGGACTCCGCTAAATTTGAATTCTCGATCAAATTTTGGAACGGGTCTATCGGCAATAATGCAATGACGTACATTACGATAAACAACAATATCTAGAATTCGATAAAGCCTAAAATTGCACCTGCAATCCTGCTTATGAATCCCAGTAC
>NZ_JBFUJC010000228.1:0-5106 GCF_056401595.1 Paenisporosarcina sp. P4_E4_2
AACATAAATATAACGCTGCATATCTTGTTGACCTGCTTTTTTCAAGAAAGCTATGAGTGCCGAAATAATCAATAATGCTTCCAATCCTTCACGAAGTAAAATTAGGGCTGAGTCCCAAAAACTATACGTCGTGTCTTGTTGAATGAAATCTATTTGCTGCTTAAAGGAATCTAATTTACCCGTAATTGCAGATGCTTCCACATCGTCACGCAATAAATCACTCACAAGAAGAGGTATACCAGATTCAATTTCACTATACAAGCTGGCATTTTTCGTACGGATTTCTCCTTCAACACCTGGCCAAATTGTGATGAATTTTTTCAACGATTCGGCTGCCTGATTATAGTTTCCTTCTTCAATAGATGCTTTACTTTCATCCAACAAACCTGTCAGCGTCGCCAGTGAATAGTTTCCCGAGACTTCCGCATTCTTCACTTTTCCTGCAACAAAGTCCTGAATCGTTTGATTCAACGATTCAACTTGTTCCTTTAACTTAGTGACATCGAGCTCGTCACCAGCTAAAGAAATTCGCATGAATGACATTTGTGTTTCAATTTGTCCGTATGCTGCGATATTCTGTTCGCGAACAACCCGCTCGTTTTTCGTCCATTTTTTCAGGAWGATGGAATAAGCCTCTTGGATTTCATCTTTATCGCTAGAATCGATTGCTGTTTTCAAATCGTTAAGAGAAGGCTCTACTGCCTTCAGAAAGGCCTCACGATTGGCTTTTTCATCTACTGGATTTTCAGATTTCTCATAAGCTGTCAGGGCTTTTGATAAATCCGTCAATGCGGACAATCGTTTCTCGCTGGTTGTTGCACTCGAAGCTTTTTCTAGCGCTTCATTTACATCCGCGGATTCTTCCCCTTCAGTAATGTTCAGTTGCTTCCAATCCGTTTGAAAAGTCTCAATCGCTTCAGTAGCTTTTGCGTCATCGTCATTTTTTGTGCTCATAATGGCATCAGTAATAGCGATATATAAATGGCCAAAAGACTGTGCAGCAGAGACGTTGTTTTGAGAAGGAACAACGAGCAACATAGTTACTAGACTAAGTATCTTAAAGAATGTTAAAAAGTTGCTCACCGATATAGCTCCCTTTTTGTATACCTGGGAAGCAAGCAAAGACACCGCTACCTCGATGGGTAATATATTCGTTTAGCATATCATCACGTCCCAATGCGCTTTGAATGTTAATAAACTGTTTAGGATTTTTTTGGAATGAAATGAATAACAAGCCCGCGTCATACGCTCCTGTTTCATCAATCAAGCCACTTGAGTAGGAGAAACCTCTTCTCATAATTCGATCCTTCACTTTACGAGCAAGCGCCATATGTGAATTAGCCGGAATGTGAGGATTTCCTTTTTCATCTTTTGCATTTAAATCCACTTCATCAAATTCCTTCTTGCTCCCGAGTGGTGCACCACTATCGCGATGTCTGCCAAAAGTTGCCTCTTGTCCTTGAAGAGAAGTTCGATCCCATGTCTCTAAATGCATTTGGATTTTCCGCACGACTAAATAGGTTCCATTTGTCATCCAGCTTTTCGATTCATTCGGCTGAACCCAAACGACTTCCTTCATGTCAGAAGCACTTTTCGGGCTTGGGTTAACCGTGCCGTCTTTAAATGCAAATAAATTTCGAGGCGTTTCTTTTTTGTTTTTTCGCTTAGGCGTTGAAGTGAATCCAGTTTGCGTCCATTGCAACGAGACTTTTCCTGACGCTGCACGCACTAAATTACGAACTGCATGGAAAGCCACTTGTGGGTCATCGGCACAAGCCTGAATACATATGTCTCCACCTGCGTATTTTTCATCGATTTGATCTTTAGGGAAATGTGGCAATTCTTTCAGTTCAGCCGGACGTTTCAAACCTAGACCTAGCTTCTGGTTATTGAATAATGATGGCCCTACTCCGAACGTTAATGTCAAATTAGAAGCATCCAATCCTTTTGACTCTCCGGTATCTTTAGGTGGCGTAAATCCACCTTTAGAAAGCTCCTCGAGCTGCTCCCCGTTCATTAAACGTACTGCTAATGGAGTCCACATCTTAAACAATTCCTGCAATTCGCTTTGTGATTGAACAAGCACATTCAACGAAGCAAAGTAAACGTGGGATGGTGCATCTGTCGTAATACCCGACTGATGCTTCCCGTAAAATGAAATCTTATTTGTCGCGGTCGAGTCGTCTTCAAGTATTTCAAAGCCGAGTGCTTTCGCCACGTTCCCCATTCCAGAAGCAAAGACAGCCGCTCCAGCTGCACTTGCCCCTGCAATTTTCAACATATCACGTCTTGAAATTTTCTTCTCCAACCACTTTTCATCGTTTGAGGTCATTTTACTCACTCCATTATTATGCCCATTTGACTAAGCGGTTCGCCTAGTTGGTTCACAGCGTCTGATAACAATTTTGTATCCTCTGAAGTCAACTCTTCATATGAAACAAACCCATTGTCGCCTGTTTCGTAATTTGCCAATAGTTCATTTACTGCATCAAATTTTGCTTGCAGGTTCGTCGCTAATTTTTCATCTTTTGCTTCGATTTTTGACTCTAGGATGTGGAAAATTTCTTCCGCACCTTCAATGTTTGCTTTGAAATCATATAAATCGGTGTGAGAGAAAATTTCTTCTTCCCCTGTAATTTTAGAAGTCGATACTTCATTTAAAAGATCCACTGCCCCGGTCATCATCAAGTCTGGTGTTACTTCTACTGTCTCAACACGTGCACGCAATTCTTTTGCGTCTGCTAATAATTGATCAGCTGTTTCTGCGTAACCTTCTGTTGTGTTTTCTACCCAAAGGCCGTATTCGATTTTATGGTAACCAGTCCAATCTTCTTTGCCTTTACCTTCTTCTTCAAGGTCTGCCAGGCGAGCATCGATACGAGGATCTAAATCTCCGAAACTTTCAGCAATTGGTTCCGAGCGCTCAAAGTACATACGGGCAAGCGGGTAAAGTGCTTTTGCTTCTTCAATGTCTCCTGCTTTTACTGCCTCAACAAATTTTTCTGTCTCTATGACAAATTGATCCATTTGCTCAATCGCAAATTCTTTATATGTATCAACTTCGTTTTGTAAGTCTACAGTTTCTGAAGCAGTTTCTGAAGCCGCTTCAGGCTTCGTAGCTTCTTCTTTTTCTGCGCAGCCAACTAAAGAAGTGCTAAGTAGCACGAATGATAAAAACGTCGCAATTTTTTTCATGATAATCCTTCTTTCTTTTTGTTTATCTACTTTAACAATGATAATCATTATCAATGAGAAGTCAAGGGAAGTTTATGGGATATCTTGAAGGAAACGTTGCATAATACATATTTGATATATAAAACACGAAAATCCCTGAGGATCTTCGTGTTCTCTGCAATCTTGGGCGTACTATACCCCTTCTTATTTCGTTACAGTTATTGGACCATTATCTGTTCTCAACTTAATCAAAGATTTCCCATTGCCGTACGTCACATAGCTGTCTTTATCACCAAAGATGTTCACTATTCCATTATCCGTTTTAGCGTCAATCCTTGTATTTTTCGGTTCAGATTCAGTTTTAACCTCAATGCTACCGTTGTCTGTTTCTAAATCAATCGGCCATTCTATCTTATTTGTAATCAAGGAGATTTTCCCGTTATCCGTAGAGCCATTAATTTCCCCTTGGACATGGTCCAAAATAATTTTGCCATTATCGCTTTCAACCTTAACTGTTTTGGCTTCAACTTCCTTAACTTGTATCTGGCCATTGTCTGTCTCAAGCACTACCTTCTCGACCTGTAAATTTTCTACCATGATACGTCCATTGTCACTCTTTACTTGGAGGTCTTTATATTGTTTTTCCGGCACATTGACAGTGAGTTTCAAGTCACCTGTATGAAAATTGAACAAAGATAAAAATCGACGTTTCTGTTTTAGTTGAACGGTAAGTGTATCCCCTTTTACATCTACATTAAAAATGTATTTCTTCTTTTTATTAGCACCTGTATATTCAACAGTGGCTTCTGAGCTTTTGGTCGGTACAATAATCACTTCCGCATTGTTTGTTGTAACTTCAATGTTTGTAAATGATGAATCTTCTTGAACTGTCTTATTGTCGCTCCCGGCAATCACTTTCATTGTATTGAACATGAACGTCATGCCACCTGCAATCACAATCAATAGAATTAATGAAATGACGAGTTTATTTTTGAAAATCATCGTGTGTCTGCTCCCTTTTCTTTATCTTGCATTAAACGTAATCTGTATGAATTCATTGCGCATTCTCCGAGTTGATCGAGCAGATTGTAATTTGCAAATGCACCAACAACCGCTCCTATACCAGGCAGCATTTGAAACATTTTCACTAAATCGATGTAGTCACGGTATTCCTGTTGAAATTCTCGCCAATCCATGTCTGCGACTAAAGATTTCTGTTCCTCCCAGTTTTCAATAATACTCAATGTTTTTTTTCGCTTTTCTTCGCTTGAAAAGGCCAACAGAAAAATATGCAGGATAAAGAGACGTTCCTCTGGTTTAGTTGTATCAAATCCATACACAGATGCAGCTTCAAACAAAAACTTCATTTTAATGGATAACAGCAGTGGAAAGTCGGCAATTCCCAGAAGTATTCCCCCAGCACCTGTTCCCGCTCCTTCAATCGTCGCCGTTTTTCTAAACGTGGAAAGCTTTTGCTTAAATAGTTCGTCTCGCTCATAAAGACTTAATTCCGTTGATAACTGTTTTTTCGTCGTAATGTTCGATCCTGCGAGCGTTGCTTTCACCATGTTTTTTATGCTTTCAGTCATCACTTTATGAAATTTTTCTGGAAGAAGGCCATTGATTCTCATCTGTGCATTCTTGGATATTCGGCTTATGAGACCGGATTGTCTTGTCATTTTCCGCTTCCAAATTATCAGTTCTTGTTCAACCTTTATCGTATAATCCACCAATTGTTCACCCCTTCTCTACTCACAAGCATTTATATCATTCCATTAAGTTTAGCCTTTTCATCAAGTATTCAAAATGAACCTAGGGAGTGTTTACTTCTACGTCTTGAGGCTTAGTAGCGGCTGAAAAACATCAAATAACAGTTTTAGAACCCCCCTCCCCTTCAATGAATAAATACACCCCAAAAACACATACTATATG
>NZ_JBFUJC010000229.1:0-5102 GCF_056401595.1 Paenisporosarcina sp. P4_E4_2
CTGAATTGGTTAGGCGTTTTCTTATTCCATGAAATGATGGGAAAAGTTGGATGTCATAATTAAAAACATTATTTAGATACATACTGATTGAATGATGTGTTTTGTAAAGGAGAGGTTTTTTTAATGCGAATTGCGCAACCCAAACCGTTCTTTTTTGAAGCGGGTAAAAGAGCCGTATTATTGTTGCATGGATTTACTGGGAACTCATCAGATGTACGCATGCTTGGCCGTTTTTTAGAAAAGAATGGGTACACATCATTGGCTCCTCATTATAAAGGGCATGGTGTTCCACCGGAAGAATTGATTCAAAGTGGACCTGCTGATTGGTGGAAAGATGTCATGCGTGGCTATGATCAATTGAAGGCTGCTGGATACGAAGAAATTGCTGTGGCAGGATTATCATTAGGTGGTGTCTTTTCACTGAAATTAGGGTATACCGTTCCTGTAAAGGGTATCGTGACGATGTGTGCACCAATGTCCATGAAGACTACTGAACTCATGTATGAAGGTGTATTGAAATATGCGAGGGATTATAAGCGCTATGAAGGAAAAGACACATCACTTATCGAAGAAGAAGTAGAAGCACTTCAAAAGACTTCGATGGATTCACTACCTGAATTACGAAATCTCGTGTATAACGTTCGTGATCATGTGGATCATGTCTATGCACCACTTTTTGTTGTGCAAGGCCGTCAAGATAGTGTTATTGATGTGGACTCGGCTAATATTATATATAATCAGGCGGAATCATTTGAAAAGCAGATTAAATGGTACGAACAATCGGGCCATGTAATTACACTTGATCAGGAAAAAGAGCAATTGCACGAAGATATTTTAGAATTTTTACAATCGCTTGACTGGCATGTGTAAAAATTGCCATGCACGCACACGCTGATAGAAGGAGGGATGAAACATGGAACAATCTTTAGAAGAACAATTATTCGCGATATTACGAGAAGAAGATTATAAACCAATGACCGTTCAGGAATTAGAATCAAAGCTTGAGCTGGAGTATTCCGAGGAATTCAAGGAATTAGTGAAGACGCTTGCCCGATTGGAAACACAAGGCGATGTCATCCGCTCAAGATCGAACCGTTATGGACTCCCGCAACAAATGAATTTATTAAAAGGGAAGTTCATTGGACATCCAAGAGGATTTGGATTTGTTTCACCGGAAGAAGAAGGTATGGATGATATTTTCATTCCACCAACAGAAATCAATGGAGCAATGAATGGAGATAGCGTTTTAGTTCGTGTTTCGAGCGCAAGCTCAGGCGATAGACGTGAAGGCTCGATTACAAAAATTACTGAACGCGGCATCACGAAAGTGGTCGGTCAGTTCCAGGATAACAAAGGCTTTGGCTTTGTACTTCCTGACGATAAAAAAATCTCAATGGATATTTTCATTGCGAAAGAAGATACACTTGGCGCGATGGAAGGACATAAAGTAGTTGTAGAAATTACTGGATGGCCAGAAGGTCGTAAATCAGCAACAGGTATGGTTACACAAATTCTTGGACATAAAAATGATCCTGGTGTCGATATTTTATCAATCATCCATAAGCATGGAATCGAAACGGAATTCCCGAAACCAGTATTGGATCAAGCTAATGCAGTGCCTGATGAGATCACTGAAGCGGACTTGGAAGGTCGACGTGATCTTCGAAATGAAGTTATCGTGACGATTGATGGAGCAGATGCAAAAGACTTGGATGACGCCGTAACAGTCACGAAGAATGCAGATGGAACATACAAACTCGGAGTTCACATTGCAGACGTTAGTCACTATGTAACTGACGGTTCGCCAATGGATACCGAAGCGTATGAACGTGCGACGAGTGTCTATTTGACTGACCGTGTAATCCCAATGCTTCCACACCGTCTTTCTAACGGAATTTGTTCATTAAATCCAAAAGTGGACCGCTTGACATTATCATGTGAAATGGTGATTGATGGCAGTGGGAAAGTCGTATCACATGAAATCTTCCAAAGTGTCATCAAAACAACAGAACGTATGACATACACGGATGTTTTCAAGATTGTCGAAGAAAAAGATGAAGCACTAATCGAACGCTACCGTGATTTAGTTCCCATGTTCGAATTAATGGCAGAACTGGCTGATGTTTTACGTCAAAAACGTGCAGACCGCGGTGCGATTGATTTTGATTTCAAGGAATCAAAAATTTTGGTGGACGAAGATGGATGGCCAACGGATGTTGTCATTCGTGAACGTACGATCGCTGAGCGCTTGATTGAAGAATTCATGTTAGCTGCGAACGAAACAGTTGCAGAGCATTTCCACTGGATGGATGTACCGTTCATCTACCGTATTCACGAAGATCCAAAACCTGAAAAGCTTCAACGTTTCTTCGAATTCATTACAAATTTCGGTATCGTGGTAAAAGGTTCGGGTAATGAAATTCATCCACGTGCGTTGCAGGAAATCGTAGAGTCCATCGAAGGACTACCAGAAGAACCGGTTATTTCAACGATGATGTTACGTTCCATGCAACAAGCGAAGTATCATGCGGAAAGTTTAGGCCATTTCGGATTATCGACGGACTACTATACGCATTTCACATCACCGATTCGTCGTTATCCAGATTTAATCGTTCACCGATTAATTCGAACATATTTAATTAATGGAGATGTTTCAAAACCGACAGTGGCCCATTGGGGTGCAGTGATGGATGAAATTGCTGACCATACTTCTGGACGTGAACGCCGTGCGGTGGATGCAGAGCGAGATACAGAATCATTGAAGAAAGCGCAATACATGGCAGATAAGATTGGTGAAGAGTTTGAAGGTATCGTCAGCTCTGTAACAAACTTTGGTATGTTTATCGAACTTCAGAATACAATTGAAGGACTCGTGCATGTAAGTAATATGACAGATGACTATTACCGATTTGATGATCGTCAGATGATGATGATTGGTGAAAGAGCAGGAAAACAATTCCGAATCGGAGATGAAGTTACGGTTCGTGTCACATCTGTTAAACCTGAAGAATCTGCTATCGACTTTGAAATTGTCGGTATGGTCAAAACTTTCAATCGTCCTCCTCGCAAGGAAACGCCGAAAGTCATTCATGCGAAACGAAAAGAAGGAGCAGGAAGAGGTAAATCTTCTGCTGATAAATCATCGCCAGGACCAAAAAAAGGCGTGAATCAAAAGAAAAAGTTTTATGAAGACATTGCCAAGAAAAATAAAAGCAGTCGTAAGCGTAAGAAAAAGTAAGTAATAGGAGCGGCGGTTAGCCGCTCATTTCCACAAAGCTAATAAACTATAAAATTATGTTATGTCTAGCTCAAGCGCCAGCCTACGCCAAAGCTTGGACCCACTGGATGTGGGTCATGAAGGCGTTACCGCAGGACGCGGTGACTTTAGCCAACCTACCGATAAGAATGCACTTCCATTCGGTAGTTTTAGCGTTGGTGTAGGCTAGAGTGGTGCTTTGCGCTTTTCTTGACAGCGAGGTGTAACAGATGCCAAAAGGAACTGGGAAAGTGGTTGCGCAGAACAAGAAAGCCAATCACGATTATTTTATTGATGAAACAATTGAAGCAGGAATTGTGCTTCAAGGTACGGAAATCAAATCCGTTCGTAACGGGAAAGTTCAGCTGAAGGATGCATTCGTCCGCATTCGTAACAATGAAGCATGGATTTCGAATATGCACATCAGCCCATATGAACAAGGAAACCGATTCAACCATGAACCATTGCGTTCTAGGAAACTGTTACTGCATAAAAAACAAATCAGTGAATTGATCGGTCTTTCAAAACAAGATGGCTATTCAATCATTCCCATCAAAATGTACATGAAGGATGGCTTTGCCAAAGTGTTAATCGGCATGGGTAAAGGGAAAAAGAATTACGATAAACGCGATGATCTCAAGAAGAAAGAAGCGAAGCGAGATATTGAACGTGCATTCAAATCCCGCAATCAAGATTGATGGTACTTGAATTTTGACCAATTTTGCCTTATAATAGATTTACAGCTTTGCCAGCTGAACTTTTTGTTTACCCGAACATCCTTTATCATAAAGAGTTAAAAGACTTTATGATTATCCTATAAGGGGACGTTACGGATTCGACAGGGATGGTCTGAGCTTAAGTTGCGCGTCGGAGGGATCGGCTCCGTATCAACGTCATTTTATAATAACTGGCAAAAACCAAAACCTAGCATTCGCAGCGTAAGCTGACAATGTTGCTTGTCTTGACCATCGCCCATGTGGTCCTGTACGAGCTCACTCTTAGTGGGATACGATCGTCGGTGCGACTTGAGCCGCCGAGAAGAGACTTTCAAGTTAGCGCACAAGACGCCCGCTTGTCGGCATAATGCTGCGCGAAACCTCAATAGGCAAGATACACGCGTAGAAGCTTAAGTGTTGGAGTTTCTGGACGCGGGTTCGATTCCCGCCGTCTCCATATTATGAAATCATATGATTTTATACAGTGTCATGTGACATAAAGCATAAAATTTCCTTTTGGAAACTTTATGCTTTATTTTTTTTTAGGAAATTTTATGATTGAATATAAGGTTTTTCCAAAATTTTTAATAAATAAAGTAAGTTTAAAAAATATTTGTGACTAAAAATCAATGAAAATTATCATACTAATCCCTATCTTGTATTGAAGAGTTTAAGATTAGTGTTTAGGAGATTTTTTTGGCAAATAATATAGTAAATGCACTACTTAGATTTTGAGAGGTGAGTTGCTCTATCTGCTAAATGTATATATAAATGGATTTGACTATTTAATTGTCTATTGAATGAACATAAAGAAAATACAAAAATGTGAATTATAATTGAAAAATAAATTCCTTGACACGGAGAGCTATTTTTCTAAGTGGAGAAATCCGTATAAACCGTAATATAAGGAAACTACTTTATAATGCATTAAAAAATCTAAAAGAGTAAAGATTAATTCAAAGTTGATTTGAAATACGAGGTGTCTTTTACTTGAAAGAACATATTTATCATAGAAGTCATTTATACAATATTGAACCAGTCGGAATAGAAACAGGTTTAGTTGAAAGTCTTAGTAGCTATTTAATCAGAGCAGCCTATGAACATAACATTACTGTTGGTTGCTTGATAAA
>NZ_JBFUJC010000230.1:0-5095 GCF_056401595.1 Paenisporosarcina sp. P4_E4_2
ATATTTTGCAGGATAAGCGAAAACCCCAGTCATTTAAATGACTGGGGTTTATTTTTGTTGATTAGATGGTGAAGTTGCGATCGTTCCGAAAAAAGTAGTTGTCCCACATTATCTGTTCTTTATACGTGTTGATCCACGAGAATAGGATTACCGTCTGGATCTTCAATTGTAAAACTGGCTGGTCCAACGCTTGATGTATCTGCTTCAGTCAGTATTTTAATTCCTTTTGCTTTAAGCTGATTCTGCAGTTCTCGAATGTCCGTAAACGTATCAAGATTCTCGGCATTTTGATTCCATCCTGGATTAAAAGTCAGAATGTTCTTTTCGAACATTTCTTGGAACAGCCCTATTACGCAACCTTGGTTCTTCATAATAAGCCAATTTTGAGTAATGTCCCCACCGAAGACTTCAAACCCTAAATCTTCGTAAAATGATTTTGATTTATTAATGTCTTTTACACTCAAACTTACAGAAAATGCTCCTAGTTTCATATTACTTCCTCCTATAGTTTTGAATATTCATGCTTTATATAAGTTCAGTATAGATGTGTCATTTGGAATACACAACATTCATCTTAAGTGAAATGGACAGCATCTCATACATGCCATGCTCAAGTGCTATACTAAATAGATAGGTAGAAAGAATGGGAGGATAAAAACAATGAGCCAAACTAATCTTCTAATGGATTCTTTTAAACAAACTAAATATCAAATTGATGGACACGGTACAAGAAATATTCAAATATTGAAAGAGGCATTCGACTCTTTCGATGGCCAGACAGTGAGCGATATGTACGGAAGAGGCGAAATAATTGAAGCTTTTCAAGCCAAGATGGCAGCGTATTTAGGAAAAGAAACAGCTGTCTTCTTTCCAAGTGGCACAATGGCRCAGCAAATCGCATTGCGTATCTGGTGCGACAAAAAATGCCAGAGAAAAGTGGCTTATCATCCATTAAGCCATCTGGAAATTCATGAGCAAGATGGCTTGAAGGAATTGCACCATATCGAAACGGTATTGTTGGCGGACAAGAACAGGGTAATTGAACTGAATGATGTGCTCACTATGGACGAGGAAATAGCTTGTTTATTGCTGGAATTGCCTCAGCGTGAAATAGGCGGTCAATTACCGACGTATGAAACACTGAAAAAAATATCCAGTCATTGTCGTGAGAAAGGAATCAAGTTGCATTTAGATGGGGCACGACTTCTTGAAATACTTCCTTATTATCAAAAAACTGCAACTGAGATCTGTAGTTTATTTGATAGCGTATATATATCCGTTTATAAAGGGATAGGTGGAATTGCGGGGGCTATTCTGGCCGGTGATCAAGACTTTGCACAAGAATCAAAGATTTGGAAACGACGTCATGGGGGAGATTTAATCAGTCTGTACCCATATATCATCAGTGCCGATCATTATTTTGATCAAAGATCAGAGAAAATGGGGCAATATTATGAGGATGCAAAGGAACTTGCCGAACTTTTCAACTCATGTCATGGAGTGGAAACATTACCATTGATGCCTGTTTCTAATATGTTCCACATCTATTTTGGTGGCGCAAAGGAAACCATGGAACGTTTGTTGGCAGAAATACACATTGAAACAGGTATTGGTTTAACCAGGTATTTAAGAGAAACATCAGATGAAAGATGTGATTTTGAATTGAGCATTGGTGATTTGTATGAGAGTGTACCAAAAAGTGAATTAAAGCACGCATTTCAACTGCTGGATAAGAAGATGCGAGAGATTACGCAATAATGTTATGGAAAGGGGGAAGTGACAAAATCACTTGCCTCTTTCCTTTTTTGATTCTTATATCTTACTAGGGTTTAGAACATTACGTTTGCGCTGACCGCATGTTCCGCATGAGCCAACAAAAATAAGTGAGAGGTAATTAAAAAACGGAGCAAAGTGACTGGATCACTTCGCTCCGTTTTTCGTTAGTTGTGTAATGATTATTTATATTCAACCGGTACATATGGAATAGTTTTTGCGTATTGCGCAGCGCTCATGCCAGCAATTTTCCCGGTAACGAGAGCGGAGGTAATGTTGTACCCGCCAGTATAGCCGTGAATATCCAAAATTTCACCGCAGAAATACAGACCAGGCTTTTTCTTGGAAGCCATCGTCTTCGGTTCAATTTCTTTTACAGAAACACCACCACCGGTAACGAACGCTTTTTCGATAGGTTGAGTGCCATTTACTTTCATCGAAAATGATTTCAACAAGCTGGCTAAAGCTCGAACTTTTTCATTGGACAGGTTAGCACCGATTTCATTCGATTCGATGCCAGCTCGATTTAATAAAAACAACAGCCAACGTTCAGGCGCAACGCCTTTCCAAACATTTTTTACTGATTTCTTGGCATCTTCTTTCATCAACTTGACCAGCATCTGGAAAGTTGACTCCGCATTTTCTTGCGGTAAGGAATCGATAACCATATCAACAGGGGATTCCCCGTTTTTCATGCGTTCCTTGACGACAAATTGACTGCAACGTAAAATAGCGGGACCGCTTAAACCGAAATGGGTAAATAACATGTCCATTTGATGGGTAATCAACACTTTTCCTTTTTTATTCAAGACAGAGACCGCTACATCACGAAGTGCGAGTCCTTGCAATTCTTTTGAACGAATGAATTTTTCATCAGACAACAACGGTACTTCAGTTGGATATAAGGTGGTGACTGTATGTCCTGCACGCTGTGCCCATGGGTAACCGTCGCCAGTCGATCCTGTTTGAGGGACAGCTTTCCCTCCAACAGCGAGTACAACGGATTTACTTAAGATTTCTTGTCCACTTTTCAGACGGACGCCAAGAATTTTATCTTCGTTCATCAAAAGTTTCGCAACGGGTCTTTCGAATAGTACTTCTACACGCAACTTTTCCAATTGGCGTACTAAAGTATCGACAACATCCTGAGCCCTATTGGAAACAGGGAACATGCGCCCATGATCTTCTTCTTTCAGCTCAACACCAAGACCTTCAAAGAAAGTAATGATGTCTTCATTATTGAAAACCGAGAAAGGACTATACAGGAACCGTCCATTACCGGGAATGTGCTTCACAATTTCTTCCTGGGATAATCGGTTCGTAACGTTGCAACGTCCACCGCCGGATATCGCTAATTTTTTTCCAAGTTTCGTACCTTTTTCAAGAAGTAATACTTTCTTGCCAATTTCAYCAGCAGCAATGGCCGCCATTAATCCAGAGGGACCGCCTCCGACAATTATTACATCATACATGGGATAAACACACTTTCTTCTTTTTTCTTTATTATAAACCATTTGTGGTTTTCATGTTCGAGGGGTAAAATATCCTGTAGGTTTTAAAATTTAGAGGTCAGGAAGTTAAACATGTCAAATAATTTATATAAAGGTACGGCCATTCTGACGATTGGTCTATTCCTCTCGAAAATATTAGGGGTTATTTATATCATCCCATTTTACTCGATGGTTGGAGAAGAGAATATTGGGCTGTACCAATATGCATATATTCCATACAATCTTATGCTAGCAGTAGCGATTTCCGGTGCGCCTTTGGCTTTTTCAAAGTTTGTTTCCAAATATAATTCTTTAGGGGATTATGAAACAGGCAGAAGATTATTAAAATCCGGTTTAATGGCGATGCTGGTCACAGGATTCCTATCGTTTTTGTTTTTATATTTCTTTGCGGAACCACTTGCAAGGGTTACCATCGCTGAGAATGAGAAAATATATACGGTTGGAGACGTGACGGATGCCATTCAATGGGTTAGTTTTGCATTGATTGCTGTTCCTTTTATGAGCTTGCTTCGAGGATTCTTCCAAGGGTATAGTYTCATGATGCCAACAGCATCTTCTCAATTGATTGAACAAATCGTACGGATTATCTTTTTACTTGGGGGCACTTTCCTGGTCTTGAATGTTTTTGGTGGAACACCAAAAGAAGCCATTCAAGTAGCTGTACTATCCGCATTTGTCGGTGCACTTGGCGGTATAGTTGTGCTGTATTATTATTGGCGGAAAAAGAAACCGGAATATGACAATTTACTTGAAAAATCTACAGCTTCTTACGATGTGAATTTAAAAGATATGTATAAAGAAATTTTGGTTTATGCAATTCCCGTAGTATTTTTGGGAGTTGCTAATCCACTGTTCCAATTTGTGGATTTATTAACATTCAATCGTGCAATGAGTGATGCAGGACATTCCTTGAAAACCGATTATTTGGGTATTCTGAATCTCACGGCACATAAATTGGTTATGATTCCTGTCATGCTTGCGACCGGATTCTCCATGGCATTGATACCTTTGGTAACTAAATATTTCACGACCAATGAGCATAAGCAATTGTCACGAACGCTTGATCAGACATTCCAAATCCTATATTTCCTTACGATGCCTGCTGTGATTGGAATGACGGTTCTGGCTCCTGAACTCTATCACTTATTCTATGAAAAAAGTGCAGTAGGCTCAGATATTCTGGCGCATTACTTGCCTGTTGCCATTCTATTCAGTCTGTTCCCTGTAACTGCTGCCATTTTACAAGGTATCAATCAACAGAGATGGATCATTCTCAACTTGTTGGTTGGATTATTAATTAAATTGGCGTTGAACATTCCGTTAATCAGCTTATGGGAAACGAACGGGGCTATTGCAGCGACAATTATTGGATACAGTGTTGCAATCTTTATGAACTTTGCTGTATTGGTTGTAACGCAAAACTACCGTTCCATTTTATTGGTAAGAAGAATCGTTCTCATTACCGGGATAAACGTAGCGATGTTTATTGCCGCTGTCATCACTCGCATGGTGCTAATTCAGATCATGCCTGCCGAATCTAAATTCGGGGCTATGTTGATTATCTTAATTGTAGGTGCAATTGGTGCACTAGTTTATGGAGCCATTGCCCTTCGTTTGGGAATTGCGCAGAAATTATTTGGTGAACGATTAACGAAATATACGAAGAAATTTGGTTTTTAAGGTGGTTCTTTTATGAGGTTAGATAAATTACTTTCAAATATGGGCTATGGTTCCAGAAAAGAAGTAAAGCTTTTGCTTAAATCAAAAGCAGTTGAAGTAAACGGCGTTTCTGCGAAGGATGTCTCCATGCA
>NZ_JBFUJC010000231.1:0-5078 GCF_056401595.1 Paenisporosarcina sp. P4_E4_2
CCTCACTCTCTTTAAGAGTCTTTATACAATATGTAGATTGTGTTCGTTGGTCAGGGCGCGTAACCAATTTATACATAAATTTTTGGAAAAACATCATACTAGGATAAAAGGTGAATTGAAAATGAAAAAATTCGGATTGTTGATCTGTATATTATTGCTATTGGTGGGTTGTTCAAATGACCAACCGCAAGTATCCATTTATCATGTTGATGATGATCAGGAAGAAATTGAATCACTCAAGAAAATCCTCCAGGACAATGAAAAAATAAGCGAGGCTGCTGCCGTGTTCTTTGATCATCAGTTGGTTGTGTCCTTGCAAGTAGAACCAATGTCGAAATTCAGCAARGAAAAAATTGCAAAATCAATTGAAAAAGAAGTGAAATCGCTTTTCCCTGATCATGATGTATTTGTATCTCCTGATTTGAAAATCACTTGGGAACTTAAGAAAATAATTGAAAAGAAACCGACAGAGGATGCTTTGAAAAAAGATTTAGATAAACTTCGAGCATTGGCAAAGGAGAATACGTAATGGATCCCAATTCATATCAACAAACAGTGGACGAGATGGCACCGAAGCGACCCGTTTTAAAGAACTGTCTGAAAGCATTTCTGACTGGCGGTATCATTTGTGCTGTCGGACAAGTCATTTCATTTTTCTACATGGCCTATTTTTCATTTACTGAGCGAACTGCGAGCAATCCTACCGTAGCCACGATGGTTTTTATTTCCATGTTATTAACAGGGTTCGGTATTTATAAAAAAATTGGCCAGTTTGGTGGTGCAGGTTCGGCAGTTCCTGTAACAGGTTTTGGTAATGCCGTAATCTCTGCAGCAATTGAACATAAATCGGAAGGTTTTATTTTAGGAGTAGGAGTCAATATGTTTAAACTGGCAGGTCCAGTAATCGTCTATGGTACTTTCTCTGCCTTTGTCGTAGCGCTCATCAAAACCATACTCGTTAAGATGGGGGTGATCTCTTGGTAAGTAATTCGCGGACGTATCAGTTTGCTTCAAAGCCAAGTATCGTATCAACGGCAGTTGCTGTTGGTCCTCTAGAAAAAGAAAGTCCCTTCCATCCTCATTTCGACCATGTCTACGATGATGAACGTCTTGGACAAGACACAAACGAAAAAGGGCATTCCCAGTTAATAGAGGATACTTGTAATTTGGCYATCATGAAAGGTGGATTTCAACTCCCGGATATCGATTTGTTTCTTGGAGGGGATTTAGTCAATCAAATGACACCAACCAATTTTGCGGCACGCCAGCTCGCTACTCCGTTTATGGGCATGTTTTCTGCTTGTGCAACAAGCATTTCTTCTCTAATTACAGCAAGTTTCTTTCTTGAAACCAAACAAATGGATCGGATCTTATTTGGTGCAGCCAGCCAGCATAACGCTGTTGAGAGACAGTTTAGGTATCCAATTGAATACGGTGCACAAAAGCCTCCTACAGGCCAATGGACTGTAACAGGAGCAGGTTACGGAGTTCTTTCCCACAATCAAGTTGGTAAACCGTTCGTGCAGTCTGCCACAATTGGTCAAGTTATGGATTGTGAATGTACGGATCCACTTGATATGGGGAGTGCTATGGCACCGGCAGCCTTTGATACAATTCAGCGACATTTAGCTCAAAATAAAGGAACTTCTTATGATTTTGTCATGACTGGGGATCTTGGGAAGAATGGCTTTGCCATTTTACAGGAACTTATCAAAACAAGTGGAGTTTCTTCTTATCTTGTTGATAAATATCGTGATGCAGGATCGGAATTTTACGGAAATGACGATAAATTTTTATCTGGAGCCAGCGGAGCTGGTTGTTCTGCAACGGTCTATCTAGGACCAATTTATGCTGAATTATTAGCGAAACAGTATAAGAAAATACTGCTAGTAGCCACTGGTGCTTTATTATCCCCACTTTCATTTCAACAGGGTGAAACGATCCCATGTATTGCGCACGCTGTTGAATTGTCGATGGAATGAGGTGACAATATGATCGTTTCAATCATTTTAGCATTTATCGCTGGTGGACTTATTTGTGTAGTGGGACAACTACTTTTTGATGTGGCGAAATTAACGCCAGCGCATACATTAAGTTTATTGGTAGTCATTGGTTCTGTTCTAGATGGGTTTGGCTTATATGAGCCTTTCATCGATTTTGCAGGAGCAGGAGCAACTATTCCCATTACTTCTTTTGGTAATTCACTTACTCATGGAGCTATGGCGGAGGCAGAAAAACATGGTTTTATCGGCGTATTAACCGGTATGTTCGAAGTGACAAGCTCAGGTATCAGTGCAGCCATTGTATTCGGTGTGGTTGCAGCAATCATTTTCAAGTCCAAAGGTAAAGTATCCTGAGGAAAATGCCCTCTTCCTTTTAATTCGTTCGCATATTCTAGTTCGAATGGAAAGGGAGGGAATCGTATGTGTGAGGGTTATAGTCCTTGCGGTGGTTATCCAAAAATGTATCCAGCTCGTGCTCCTTATCAAGGGTCAACATTTATCCTCATAGTTGTACTATTCATCCTATTAATCATCGTAGGGAGTAGTTTCATCAGATAGGAGGGGAACAAATGCAAGACTCATTTTTTAAGAAGATTGAGCAAAAAACTGGTGTATCGATGGATGAAGTTTTTACATTGGCCAATGCCATCCAGCACGCTGATTTTTCAGATGAACGCCAAGTGAAAAAAATCGTTCGAAGAGTATCTAAAATTGCTGGAAAGCAGATTTCAAGCGATTTCGAAGACCAAATTGTTCAATCAGTTGTTCAAAAAGGAAACAAGCTAAATCTTAATGAGATAGCAAACATGATGAACCAAAAAAACGAATAAAAAAAAGCACTTGTTCAGTTGAACAAGTGCTTTTATTATAGATTTTTTTCCATGGCACGATGGGGTATACCTGCATCCATAAATTCAGGCGAGGTAATTTGATAAGAGAGTTTTTCATAAAAAGGAACGGCATAAGACTGAGCATTTAGTTTAACTGTCGTTAAACTAGCTTCTCTCGCATAACTTTCCATCGTTTCCATCATCAAATTTCCTAAATGCTTGCCACGATATTGAGGCAAGATACAGACACGTTCAACTTTTGCGACACCTGGTTCAGGTTCTCGAATTCGGCCCGCACCTATAGGCATTTCATCGTCATACGCCACGAAATGAACAGCAGACTGATCATATTCATCCATCTCTAAATGTACTGGGACATCCTGTTCATCCACGAATACTTTTTGACGAACAAAAAATGCATCATCCAGCTCTTTTGGTATTTCCACTCGTTTGGCAGTAATCAAATCAATTTTCAGCTCCAGTCAAACGGAATGTTTCATAAACCGTCCAAGAGCCATCTTCAAGTTGATACAGCAAATGCAAGCGATCGATAGTTTCCTCGTGATCGACACCAATCATTTTCAATTGGCCATAAATATCGTCATGTTCACCGGATGACATTTTTTGTGCGATGGTAATATGAGGGACAAAGGCGTATTCAGCATTGCCACCCACTTCTTCAGAATGCAAATCTTCATGTAAATTAAGCAATTCTTCACTCGGTTCCACTTTGAAATAAATTGCATTCGTAACCGGTGAAAAGGAACTAACTTTAGTTGTGTGTATTTTGAAGGGTTTGTGACGTTTGACAACGTTGCTGATTTTTGTAGAAAGTTGTTCAATCTCAGTGTCACTAGCTTCGAATACGCCCTTGACCGTCATGTGGGGGGTGATGAGTGCATAATGTGGATCATAACGTTTGCGGTATGAGTTTGCCAAGTCTTGTAGTTTTTTAGATGGGAATGCAACGACTCCATATTTCATCCTAAAAACCTCCTTTTAGTTAAGTAAGTACATACTTATAGTATAGCAAATTTTCTGGATAAGGCTTCATTTGACGATCAATGTCCGAAATTCATTTTAATCGCACGTTTCAAATCCGGTTGCCAATGTTTCCAAGTATGCTCTCCTTCAAATTCGTCATAGAACAACGAAAATCCTTTGTCTTGCATCAATGAATTTAAAACCCTGTTCGGTTCAAGGAAGTTTTCAATCTCGCCATTGGTTAGCTTTACTGCATTTTCGCCAGTTCCAATGACATGATAAACCGAGAACGAATGCGGTGTCCGGACATTTTTAATTTTTTCCAATACATCTTCATTGACCATCGGGGAGTGTAAAAGAACTTTTCCAAATATATTGGGGTATTTGATAGCGGCAAGAAGGGAAGCAGTTGCTGCCAATGAGTCGCCGATTAGTGCTCGTCCCATTCCAATCTGATATGTAGGGTAGGTTAAATCCAAATAAGGAACAAGTTCATGTGCAAGAAAACGTAAGTACGCATCATGCTGATCCCCGGACGGATGGTATTTACGACGTCGATCTTCCACGTTTTTATACGGGACACCGACAATGATCATATTTTCAATTTCTTTGTTTTCGAGTAATTCGTCCGCAACACGGGAAATTCTTCCTAATTGGAAGTAATCTTTTCCGTCAGACGCAATTAAAACTGTATATTTATAAAGTGGTGAATAATTTGCTGGTATATAAATCAGCAGTTGCATATCTTCTTGTAAGGCGTCACTAAATAGCGTTACGTCTTGGATTGTACCTTTAGACAACGGTTTAACCTCCTCTAAATCTTGCTACAGAAATTGTACCATACTGAAGGTGGAAGGTATAATTATGAATAATGACAACAAGGATTGAAAGAAATGGAGATGGCACAATGGATAGGAATGGTTTGCGCGTACACTCTAAGCAAGTATTCGAAGCTACAAAAGAGGCTTTGCAGCGTCGAGGTGTATCAATTGAAGAAATAGCGAAAATTGTATACGAAATGCAAGTTGCATACAATGTAGGCCTTACATTGGAACATTGCATAGAATCGGTCGAAAGTGTTCTTAAAAAAAGAGAAATGCAACATGCCATTTTGGTTGGCATTGAGCTTGATGAATTGGCAGAGAAGAAAATGCTGTCTGCGCCATTGCAACAGATTGTTGAAGCAGATGAAGGATTATTTGGAGTAGATGAAACGATTGCATTAGGTTCCGTTTTTACGTATGGAAGTATAGCGGTAACC
>NZ_JBFUJC010000232.1:0-5077 GCF_056401595.1 Paenisporosarcina sp. P4_E4_2
GACTAAAATTTCGCTTTTCTATTCAGCTGGTACGTGCCATAATATAGCGATTGTACCTTCACCAGCATGAACTGCCAGGACCGAACTGATGGCACCTACGCGAACTTCCAAGCCGGGTACTTTCTCTTGAATCAGGTTTTTTAATGCTTCCGCTTGCTCCGCAACATTGCCATGCATCAAGTCAATCGAACGTACGTTATCCTGTTCATAAGCGGCAACGGCTTTATCGACTAAGTAGTTGAGCGCTTTCTTTTGGGAACGAACTTTATCAAACGCTTTCAATTCACCTTCTGCAGTAATTTGGATGATCGGTTTTACTTGCAATAAGCTTCCCAAGAAAAATTGAACGCCATTCATGCGTCCGCCTTTATATAGTTGGTTCAAGTTTCCTATTAAAATATAATTGCGCAAGTTTTTCACTTCGTTACGAAGTTGTGCTGCAATTTCTTCCAGTTTCATTCCACGTTCTTGCAAAACGATTCCGCGTTCTACAAGTTTGGTAATGCCTGTAGAAAGAGCAAGAGAGTCAACGCATTCCATATGGACTTCTGCAATTTCTGCACCTGTTTTGGATGAAGATATCGTTCCGCTCAATTTCGCTGATACATGCACAGCCAGAATAGCTTCATAGTTTTCACTAATTTGTTCATAGAGTTTGGCAAATTCACCTGCAGCTGGTTGTGAAGTCTTTGGGAATTCTTCTGCATTCCGAATACGATCATAAAGTTCATCCGAAGTTAAATCAATTCCATCCGCATATTGTTCCTGTCCAAAATGGATGGCTAATGGTACAACATGTACATCGGGGTGGGCAGCAAGTGTATCGCTGATATAAGCGGTACTATCCACAACCCATGCAATTGGTTTTTTTGACATCTAGTAAACACCCTATCTTTAATTAAAAATTTCGACTATTTATTAATATAACATGAAAAGTATTTTCTCGCGATGGTGTATGGTTTAAACAGAAATAAAGCTATTCACTTCATAATGTTACGAGCGTTTCCATTTTTGTTCATCCAAAGATTGTTTGATGTCAAAGCGATGTCGATACATTATGAGAAGTATGGCAAGTACGATTGGCCATGCGTTTTGAAGTTCATTTAAATAGAGTACTGATCCAATATACGCAAAATAAGCTATAATCATGCTCAGTGTTGCACTTCGAATGATCGGAAACACCAGTAAAAAGACAACAATGAACGTCAATGCAAATAATAGATTGAATGTCAGGCCAATTCCGACGAAAGTGGCAATGCCTTTTCCGCCTCTACCTTTCAACCAAAAAGGAAAGATATGTCCGCATATGACCAACAGACCACCCATTGCCACTGCCCATTCGGCAAAGCCGAAATAGTTTCCTGCAAAGATTACCAATACACCTTTCAAGGCATCACCTAAAAAAGTGAGCAGAAATGCGAAATTGCCAATCACGGCTCCTGCATTGCGCGCTCCTAAATTACCGCTTCTGTAGTGGCGTAAATCGGTTTTATACAATTTCCCTACCCACCAGGCGGTCAGAATATTGCCCACTAAATAGCTGGCCAAGAAATAAATGATCATGCGAACACCCCGAAAATGCTTTCTTTCTATTATGAAGGAAAAGCAGGGTTTGGGAAATAACAATTAAAATAGGGAGGACCAATAAAGATTGTGATTTTGTTCCTAAACCGTGCACCTTCATATTTTCCCAAAACAAAAAAGCCTACGTCTTGTCGCAGGCCTCAAATTCGCATTCTTCATGAAATGGAACTGTCTTGCTCATCGTCAGTCTCATACACTTTCTCCGGCATATTTAGCACGAATATCCAAGAATGTATCGATGTTTTGGAAAAACAAATCAACCAATTTCGGATCGAAATGTTTCCCGCGTTGTTCCATTATATAATTTAATATTTTAGCAATGGGCCATGCTCGTTTGTAAACCCTTCACTTGATAAGGCATCGAAGACATCAGCGATCGCCGTGATTCTTCCGTAAATATGAATCTCGTTTTCTTTCAATCCGTTCGGATACCCACTTCCATCCCATTTTTATCTGGAATGACAACTCGGTCTATCCCATGTGCTACAATAGTCTGTAGTTGATGATTTTTAAAATTGTAGAGCCAAACCGTGCAACGATCTGTTCCTTTATTGGTTCATTCTGTCGTTTTATAATGTCTGTAACTGCTGTTGCACACTTAGGAGTTGGTTTGTTGCTAATGGGTGCAATCACTCTACTGTTCTTAAGTCATTTATTTTTGGACAGTCGTATATTTGTTGCATGGTGGGTTAAACAAATCATGAGAACAGAAGGCCAGGAAGCCAAGTGGCTCAGCATTATGGTCGATCAGATTTTCCACGTAATTTTTTAGGTGATATCGCACACTTTTGGTTTTAACTATTTAGCGAAAAGGGGAACTTACACACATGAATGAACAATCTTTATCAGTACGCGAAGCAATACTTCAACGTCGCTCGGTCAAAAATTTCAACGGACAACCTGTGGAACGCGAAACATTAATGACAGTTTTGGATGAAGCTAAATGGGCACCAAATCACGGAAATCGTGAGCCTTGGAGATTGGTTGTCGCTTGTGGGAAAGAATTGAATGAACTACATACAGTGTTGCGAGAGTTTGGCGTAACAAAATGGAAAGATCTTTCTGAAGACGAGTTAACGAAACAAATGAAGAAATTCACTAGCCCAGGGGCATATGCATTTGTCATTGTTAATGAAGACGTCCGTCAAAAAGAACGGTTGGAAGACTATGCAGCTACAAGTTGTTATATCCAAAATGCTCAACTGCTTGCTTGGGATTTGGGAATCGGTTCATGTTGGAAAACTCCGCCATTCATTGATGCTCCAAAATTCCGTGAAGCACTAGGGGTTAAACAAGGTGAGCGCATCATCAGCATGTTGCAGTTTGGATATTTCGATGAAATGCCAAAAGCAAGACCACGCAAAGATGTTGAGGAATTCATTACATTTTTCGGTACAAACAACTAAAAACTAAAAAAATCCCGGTTCTTCGCAGTGATTGCGAGAACCGGGATTTTCTTATGGTCTTATTTCTTCAAATCTTGTGCAGTGAATTGTGCAATTTCATGATAGTAATCGCCAATTACTCGTAGACCTTGATCGAAATTTTCCAAATGGAAATGCTCATTTGGTGCATGGAAATTTTCAGAAGCAAGGCCGAAGCCCATAAGAACTACTGGTAATCCTAGAATTTCATCAAAAGCAGCGACAATCGGAATTGAGCCTCCACCACGGACATAAGCAGTTGGCACATTATATACTTTTTCGTATGAACGGCCAGCTGCTTGAATCGCCGGATGGTCGAAAGGTGTGATAAATGGTTTTCCTTTATCAAACTCCGTAACTTCAACTGTTACCCCAACAGGTTTATGCTTTTCAATATGTGCCGTTAATTTCTCAACGATTTCATCAGGATCTTGATCGGGAACCAAACGACATGTAATTTTGGCTCCTGCTTCTGCAGGAAGTACCGTCTTAATCCCTTCACCAGAGAATCCACCGAAAACGCCATTGATTTCCAAAGTAGGACGCACCCACGTACGTTCTAAATGTGTAAATCCTTTTTCACCAAATAAGGCATCCACACCAAGTTCTTCTTTTAAAGCTTCTTCATTAAAGTCCAGTTCTGCATAGGCAGCACGTTCCTCATCTGTTATTGCGCGAACGTTATCATAGAAGCCCTCTACTAGAATCGTTCCTTCTGCATCACGGAAAGAATCCAGCACTTCGACCAGTGCGTGAATTGCATTTTGTACGCCGCCCCCGTATAGACCGGAATGAAGGTCACTTTTCGCACCTTTCACTTCAATCTGAACACCTGTTAAGCCGCGCAAGCCGTAGCAAACAGCTGGTTTACCTGGTCCTTGCATACCTGTGTCTGAAATGACAATAATATCGGCCGCAAGTTTTTCAGTATTTGCCAAGACATATTCAGGTAAATTCGGGCTACCGATTTCTTCTTCACCTTCGATACAGAATTTCACATTCACAGGAAGAGTACCTTCAGTTTGCATCAATGCTTCCACGGCTTTAACATGCATGTATACTTGTCCTTTATCATCACTTGCGCCGCGTGCAAAAAGTTTATTGTCACGAACTTGAGGATTGAAAGGTTCGGATTCCCACAAGTTTAAAGGGTCAACTGGTTGTACGTCATAATGTCCATAAATCAAAAGAGTCGGCTTCCCCTCTGCATGCAGCCAATCTGCATATACAACAGGATGCCCCTTGGTTTCATCGATTGAAACATTTTCCAGACCTACTGATTTCATTGATTCAGCTAACCATTCTGCAGCAGTTTTCATGTCATCTTTGTGATCAGATAATGCACTAATACTTGGAATGCGCAGAAACTGTTTTAATTCGTCTAAATGCTCTTCACGCTTCGTTTCAAAATATGTGTTCAATGATTGTAAATGACTCAATGGGAATCCCTCTTTTCACAAAATTTCGAGAATGGAAATAGTATATCATATTCTATTGATAGTTATATATATTGGAAATGAGACATGGGATTTCGGAATATGCTATGATAAGGCTACTAAAAATTGAGCGAAACTTTTGACTCATATAGGAGGAAACACGGTTAATGGAATTTATAGGTTTAGCCATTAGTTTAATGTTGTCGTTTTTCTTTTCAGGTAGTGAAACGGCACTCACAGCAGTAAATAGGATGAAGGTCCAGCTTCGTGCAGAACAAGGTGACAGAATGTCGCAAAAACTTCTCTTGTTAATCGCGAAACCGGACCGCATGATAACAACGATTCTAATCGGGAATAATATCGTAAATATAGCAATGCCGACGATCTTAACATTAATTGCAATTAATTATGACTGGGATATTGCGCTTGCAACTGCCATCTTGACGATCATTATCATCATTTTTGGAGAAGTGCTACCTAAAACGATTGCAGTTACATTCTCAGATCGAATTGCTTATATTGTTGCACCATTTATTGCAATTCTCGTTCAAATTTTACGCCCCCTGACGTTTTTGATTGCGAAGTTTACCAATGTATTCATTCGCGTTATCTCTAAAGGTGCTGTAAAAGAAG
>NZ_JBFUJC010000233.1:0-5046 GCF_056401595.1 Paenisporosarcina sp. P4_E4_2
CTGGTTATATAGATTGGAAATCAACAGGAAAAAGCGTAACGGTCTCGACTAATTCTAAGATGTGTATTAATTTGAATGGCATAAGTTTAGCGAATTCTTCTGATTTAACTGACCCCTCTATATTAWGTGGCAATGGAAAATTAATTCTTTACCCTGGGCGAACGAATATGGATAAACTGCCCGCAGCCGTTGAGGATAAGAYAATTTACATGAATGATTTCGTGGCATTTTTAAATGAATGTAATGTAAATACTGCTGGTTTACCAGAAGGGCATTCCATGAAACAATTTATCGATAGCACGAGTGAAATTGAAGCGACAGTTGATTATGGTAACTAAAAGAAAAGAGTCGAATAACTCGACTCTTTTCTTTTTATGTATTTTTTCCTATTTTTAACATGACATTTTACACGAATAGTATGATAATAGGATGAGTCGGTTTGAAAAAATCACACCAAAAGTCTCGGTGGGGGTTATCGGAAAAATGAAAAAATTATTGAATGATAGAGGATATGCTCTTTTAATAGTTTTATTTACCATTATAATATTCTTAAGCATGTCAGCGGTGTTCATGAGTGCCTCGCTCAACCATGTGAAACAAGAGCAAACGGTTGATCAGAATAATCAAGCGGTTGTTGCTGCGGAAATGGGCGTAAAAAAGATAGGAACTGATATAACTAATCAAATTGGACTTAAGTATAATCAAATTCGTAGTTTAGGTAAAATATTTATGATAGAGAAAGAAAAATGTAGTCAAGGTAATAAAGAAAATTGTAATTCTATCAGGCTTAAAAAAAGTCTGGAGGATTATGAAAAAGAAATAGTGGAATTTAAAGATATATTTTTACCAGCTCTAGTAATTAATGTATCTGGATCCCATTCAGCAAGTAAATCGGATAAGTTTACAGAAAAAATCAACATAATATCAAATCGAACTAACGATTTAGGTTACAAGATGAGTCAACTTCCAACTATCACAACAGATGGAGATAAATTGAAATTAACTTATAATGTTATTGGATTTTACGGAAATATTGATTCTTCAAGAAAATATAAAATGGCAGCTGTGATAAAGTTTGATGATCCTAAAAATCTATCAGAGGATATTGAGAATAATCCTATTCTTTTAAATAATGGGGTCGTTAATGAAAGTGTCACCATTTTCCCGGGAATTGTAACGACTCTATGTCAATCCTATCTTCAAACATTAAATTCTTCTACCCAAAAACCCTATTCTTGTAAGATGAATAGCTCATATTCATTAGCATCATTAAAAACGGCCATTGAAAGAAAGAATCTCAAAACTTCTGACTTTAATATTTTTATTGATAATTGGGCTGATATTAGTGTTAATGGAAATACTAAAGACCTTTATAATTTAAATTTGTATGTAAACAGTTCAATTAATAATTTTGGTAATATTAATAATCTTAAAAATTTCAAACTCTATGTTTCGGGAAAATTAGATGCAGACAATGCAAACAATATAGGGAAACATAGTGAAGGGCATAGTACGATGGTTATGCAAGAACTTGATGTAAGTAAGTTTAATGGCCAGGGAATTAATAACACAACAGTTGTTTTATTAGGTGTAAAAGATTCCAATTCTTCACTGTTTAATGTAGATAAAAAATTTAGACTTCAGGCTTCATCAAAGTTCTGTATCAACCTAAATAGATTTCCCTCATCAGCAGTATCACAACTTCTCGAAATAGAAGGTGAAGGGAAAATATTTTATTATGGGACAAAAAACAACTTATTAAATGAGCCGAAATATAATCATATTCAAGAGTATCAAAGATTTTTAGATACTTGTGGAGTTACAAATTACGCAGTAGAAGGTGAATCCTTAGATGTACCAAGTAATTTGATAAATACTTCTGAAGTTACAATTAATGGTGTTACTTATAATCCCTAAGAGGTGAAACATGATTAAATTTCTAATTCTTATTTTGGTTGCATTCATCGTGTTTCCAATCGTGATAGTATTCGTGAAAAAAATAGATTTAAAAACTAAGCTAATGTTTCTTTTCGGCGGATTCATCATCGCTCTATTAGGCTTGTTGGCACAATCCACACTAAGTCTCTATTATTCTGTTTTGATTATGTTAGGTTTGTTATTTGCAGGGGCCGTAATTTTAACGAAACGGTTGGAAAATGAAAAACTTCAAGAAGAAGAGTTGCATTTATATGTGCCTAAATCTATTCAAGAAGCGATAGAAAAACCTACAGAATCCTATGTTGCAGCAACTTCTCATACTCCAAAAGTTCAACCTGTTATTGAATCTCAAGCTGAAGACTGGTTTAAACCTGCAAAAAAGGAGGACCAATAAATGAACAATAAATTATTTGGGACTACTTTTGCAGCGCTACTGGGCTCAACTGTTTTATTTTTCGGTGTAACGCAAGCAGGTACATATGTAGTCGATGAAGTTGTTTTCCCATCAAAAGGTTTCGGGGAGCAAACATATATAGGTCCATACGATGTTTCAAATTTGCCTGAAAACGAGGCTGCGGTAACCGTGCAAACAGGTGTAAAAGGGTGGTACGGCGAAGCGAGTGTCCAAATTAAATTGCAAGATGCAGTTGTTCCTTTCCCATTGGAAGTTCTACAATTCAATACGGATAGCACATTAACTAACGCACAAGATGGAGCTAAAAATGAACTGCAATTTGATGTGACGAAAGAATCCGTTGGCACATTCCTAAATCAACAATTTTCTCCAATGGTGTTTAATGATGAAGAAATCACAATTGTCACGGAAACGATTCGTGAACAATTGGCCGCTGGACGAAAAGATCAAATCATCGATATTACAAGTGCTTTACTGGCAAATTCTACAGTCGAAACTGCAGTTACTAATGTGACTTTCAACAATATTGAATCATCAGAGGGCATTCGTAATTTGATGACAGCGCTAAATGGATACTTAATCAATCCGAAATCTACTTTTTCGATGCTGGAATTTATCGAATCAACGGATTTGGGAAATTTAACGGAACAAGATTTAACCACAGTAGCTTCTATTTTATATGCGTCGGTATTGCAAACGAATTTTGGGGTGGATGAAAGAAGTATTGGACCGGTTGTTCCTACTACTGTTCCGCTTGGCTTCGAAGCTTCCATTAACCGTGAACTTGGGGTTGATTTTGTATTTACAAACCCGAATGCTACCGGCTTTACCATCAATATGAACGGAGTGGGGGCAGGTCTTAATGCTAGCCTCACTGGATTTCCTTTTATTTATCAATACGAAACGACAATCAGTGATAAGCAGGAATTTCTACCGAAAACCATAAAACAATATAGTTCATTCGTAGAACCAAATACGGTTCGCGTAAAAACGCAAGGTGAAAATGGCATTCAAGTCGCTGTATTTAAAAACATACGTTCAGACTCTGCCATTAAAGAAACGAAAGAAGTATCAAAAGATTTTTATCCACCTGTTCATAAAGTAGAACTTCATCCATTGACCGTTACGATGCCTGCTGCGGGAACCGGAGATGGTACGGGCACGACAGATGGTTCAGAATCGACGAAAGGTGGGTCAAACGGACAACCTTCTACCGGAGCTGGTACTGGAACAACAGGAGATGGAACTTCTATGGGAGGTTCAACTGATTCTGGTTCAACTAATGAAACTGGCAGTGAAAATGATTCGGAACCACAATACGATAAAGGTGGAAATCTTATTCCGCCTAGCAAGTAATAGGGGGAGTGCAACTTGATTCGAAAAAGACTGGGTGACTTACTAGTTGAAAATGGTTTGATTACAGACGACCAACTAACGAATGTATTGCAAAACAAACCACGGGAAGAAAAACTTGGGGACGCACTTTTGCAGCATGGAATTATCACCGAGCAACAACTGCTCGAAGTACTCGAAATTCAACTTGGCATTCCTCAAGTTCAGCTATATCACTACCCATTCGAAGCAAAGTTATTTAACCTGATTCCTAAAGACGTTGCAAAACGCAGTTTGATGGTACCTTTGAAAGTAGAAGGGGACAAACTATACGTAGCCATGAAAGACCCAATGGATTTCATTACGATGGATGATTTGCGTCTAATTACCGGCTTTCATATCATTCCCGCGATTGCATCTAAGGAAGAGATTTTAAAAACCATCAACAAATATTACGAAGAGGAATCGTTTGACGATTTCTTAGTAGATCAAGCTTCTGCAGTTGATAAACAAGAAGAACTTCTTGATATCGATGCACCGGTAGTAAGAATCGTTAATCAGATTTTATCTGCGGCGGTGACTCAAAAAGCGAGTGATATTCACTTTGATCCACAGGAAACTCGATTGTTAGTGCGTTTCCGTATTGACGGAGTATTGCATGATGAACGAACACTTCCAAAGCTAATGCAGGGAATGGTCACGGCACGTGTGAAAATTATGTCAAAACTTGATATTACGGAGCATCGTATCCCTCAAGATGGTCGTATTAAAACGAATGTTGATTTTCGTCCAATTGACTTACGTGTCTCTACTCTGCCTACCGTTTATGGCGAAAAAATAGTTATGCGTATTTTGGATTTATCCAATAACTTAACGGATATATCAAAACTCGGCTTCCACGAAAAGAATTATGAGAGATTCATGAAAGAAATAGCCAAACCAAATGGAATTGTCCTTATTTCTGGTCCAACTGGTTCAGGTAAATCTTCAACGTTATATGCAGCGCTCAGCTACCTAAATGATGAACAAGTGAATATCATTACGGTTGAAGATCCTGTTGAATATCAACTCGAAGGGATCAATCAAATTCAAGTGAATTCGAATGTTGGCTTAACATTTGCGGCTGGACTTCGCTCGATTCTCCGTCAAGATCCCGATATCGTCATGGTTGGGGAGATTCGAGATAAAGAGACCGTAGAAATTGCGATTCGGGCTTCTTTAACGGGTCACTTAGTATTAAGTACGATCCATACAAATGACTCAATCGCCTCGATCACTCGATTGATGGACATGGGTGTGGAGCCGTTTTTGGTTACGAGTTCGATTAATGCGGTTGTGGCACAACGTCTTGTACGTAAAGT
>NZ_JBFUJC010000234.1:0-5021 GCF_056401595.1 Paenisporosarcina sp. P4_E4_2
ATTTAAAAGTAAGTGCTTGCCACCAAAATCGGTTTAATAAATCGGTTCAAAAATTGAGAGAAGCAGTAGAGGCAGGTCGTTTTGGTAGACTACTTCACGGAACAGCCCATATCCGCTGGAACCGTGGAGAGGACTACTACATCCAGGCACCTTGGCGAGGGACTTGGCAGCAAGACGGTGGGGCGCTCATGAATCAATGCATTCATAATATTGATCTTTTGCGGTGGATGATGGGTGACGACATTGTAGAAGTTGTTGGAATGACGGATAATTTAAAGCATCCATTTATCGAGGCAGAAGATCTTGGAATTGCGTTAGTTCGATTTGCGAACGGTAGTTACGGTGTAATTGAGGGAACAACAAACATTTATCCTCAAAATTTTGAGGAAACGCTCTATGTGTTCGGGGATCAAGGGACCGTTAAAATCGGTGGGAAATCAGTAAATATTATTGAAGAATGGCTGTTTGCGGATCAATTGGACGATTCACAGGAAGTAAAAGCCAAGTATCACGAGAATCCGCCAACCGTTTATGGCTTTGGACATACGCCACTCTATGCAGACGTCATTGAGGCGATTAAACAGGACCGTGAACCATATGTGACGGCTGAAGATGGCAGAAGGGCATTAGAACTCGTCCTTGCCATTTATAAGTCAGCAGCTGAAAAGAAAAGTGTCCAACTCCCACTGGAGAAGGCGAGTACATTGGATTTTATTAATATATTTCATTGAGTTAGTGAAAGTGGGCAGGGGAATGACTGAACTCGAAAAGTATCTGCAATTCAGCGAGCAGGAAACGACCATTCCTTTATTTTCAAAAGGCTGGTGGATGGATGCGGTTTGTCCGAATGAATGGGATGTCATCTTAATTAAAGAAAACGCCGAAATCTGTGCGTCCTTGCCATACTATCTCCAAAAAATCGGAACCGAGAAAGAAATTAGAAAAGCGACGTTAACCCAAACGAATGGCATCTGGATGCGATATCCACCAAATCAAAAATACGATAGAAAACTGACGTATGAAAAAAACATGATGAATACCATCATAGATGAAATCGAGAAACTCGGGTTAACAAAATACCAACAATACTTTCATTATTCCTTTACAAACTGGCTTCCTTTTTATTGGCGTGGCTACTCSCAAACAACAAGGTATACGTATGTCATACACCATACTTCCAATTTGGATGAAGTCTATCAAAATTTCAATTCCAATATACGAAAGAATATAAGAAAAGCAGAGAAAAGCTTGCAGGTTTATGAAGGTCTTGGAATCGATGAATTCTATCATTTAAATAAACTGACGTTTGAGAGGCAAAACTTAGAAATCCCTTATTCATTTGAAACGGTTTCGAGAATTGATGAAGCATGTGAACAAAAAAATGCTAGGAAAATATATTATTGTGCGGATGAGCAACATCAAATTCATGCCGCAGCTTATTTTGTTTGGGATGACGAGACGGTTTATTATTTAATGTCCGGTTCAAATCCTGACTATCGAAACAATCAATCCCTAACTTTACTGATTTATGAAGGCATTAAATTAGCAAGTAGGTTGAATCGGAAGTTTGATTTTGAAGGAAGTATGAAGCAAAATATCGAGCAGTTTTTCAGACAATTTGGTTCAAGGCAAATGCCTTACCATAATATTCATAAGGTTTTCTAGGGTTACGGACGTAATGGGTTTTCCGGGTGGAATTTATGTGGATTGGAGAGTGGCTATGCAGTTTCGTGATTTACAGGCTCAATATCAAACCTATAAACATCAAATCGATTCAGCGATTCAAGGTGTTTTATTTCATTCCAATTATATCGAAGGAAGAGAAGTAAAGGCACTCGAAGAACGATTAGCAGAATATGTGGGCGCGAAGCATTGCATCACGTGTGCGAATGGAACAGAAGCGATGACCCTTGTGCTGATGGCGTGGGGGATTGGGGAAGGCGATGCCGTTTTCATTCCAGATTTAACATTTTTCTCAACAGGAGAAGTGGTTTCGTTTTGCGGTGCAACACCGGTGTTTGTGGATGTATGTAAAGATACCTTTAACATGGATCCAACGCAACTAGAGAAGGCCATTGTTAAAACGTTGAAAGAAGGGAAAGTCACACCAAAAGTGATTATCCCTGTTGATTTATTTGGGTTACCTGCTGATCATCTTGAAATCGAGCGTATCGCAAAGAAATATCATTTACTTGTATTAGAAGACGCTGCCCAAGGCTTTGGGGGCAATATTCATGGGAAACGAGCATGCAGTTTTGGTGATGCCGCAACAACTTCTTTCTTCCCAGCGAAGCCTATAGGTTGTTATGGAGATGGTGGGGCAATTTTTACGGATGATGATGAATTAGCAGAGTTGTTAAAGTCTTTGAAGGTTCATGGAAAAGGCGAAAGTAAGTACGACAATATTCGCATTGGGTTGAATTCGCGACTTGATACGATCCAAGCAGCCATTTTACAAGTCAAGCTTGACGCGTTCATCCAGCATGAATTGGATGACGTAAACCGAATTTATCAACTTTATAATGAAAAATTGAGCGGAATGGTTGATACACCTGCCATCCCCGATGGATTTTTTTCCAGCTTTGCCCAGTATACTATTAAGCTTAAGAATAGGGAGCAACGGGATCAGTTACAACAACATCTCAATAAGAACGAGATTCCAAGTATGGTGTATTACGTGAATCCAATGCATAAACAGAAAGCATTTGTACATTTACAATTTAGTGAAGAAAATTTTCAAGTTACTAACGAGCTTTGTGATTGTGTTCTGTCGTTACCAATGCATCCATATTTGAAGGAAACGGATGTAGAACTTGTGGCAAAAGTGGTTTCAGACTATATCAAGAAGAGCAACTTATAGACGAGACAAATAGTGGAATATGTAATGAACGCATATTGGAGGGACCATCATCAAAAAAGTATGTCATATGACGAGTGCTCATGAACGTTATGATATTCGCATATTTGAAAAGGAATGTAAATCATTAGCAAGCCATGGCTATGATGTCTCCTTAATTGTAAATGATCAATTACCTAATGAAACAGTGGATCAAGTAAAGATCATCTCGACCAATTTTAAGCCAAAGAGCCGACTTGATCGGATGTTGAWCTCCAAGAAAAAGATATTTAAAAAAGCGGTGGAAGTAGATGCCGAAATCTATCATTATCATGATCCTGAATTAATGCCAATCGGGAATAAGTTAAAAAAACGAGGAAAGAAAGTCATCTTTGATTCCCACGAAAATTATCCGATGCAAATTAAAGAAAAAGAATATATTCCAAAGTTTTTACGGAAGGTCATCGCAAAAATATATTTCATGTATGAAACCTATTCGATTAAACGAATTGATGCGGTCGTCTTTCCATGTACGTATAGTTTGAAAAATCCTTTTGAAAACCGGGCGAAAAAAACGGCATTTATCGATAACTTTCCCATGTTACACGAATTGTACGATCGTTTTAATGAAAAGGAAGAAAAACTAAAGAATACGATTTGTCATATTGGCACGCTAACCCATGATCGAGGTATTACGTATAACATTCAAGCTGCCTATAAAGCGAAGGTTAACTTGATATTGGGGGGCGTCTTATCCCCTGATCGTTATCTTCAAGACGTTCGTGGAATGAAAGAGTTTGCGTGTGTGGATTATAGAGGTCATGTAAATCGAGAAGAAGTAACGGATATTTTGCGAAAAAGTAGGATTGGTCTATGTACAGTTTTAAATGTTGGCCAATATAACAAAGGCGATCATTTTGCAACAAAAGTCTATGAATATATGGCGATGGGATTGCCCGTAATTATAACCGATTTTCCATATGCCAGGGAAGAATTGAAAAGATACAAATTTGGCATCCCAGTTGACCCCGAAAATGTTGATGAAATCGCAGAGGCTATTTTGTATTTATTGAAAAACCCTGACATTGCAAAAGAWATGGGGAAAAATGGCCGCTTAGCGGTGAAAGAAAAATACAATTGGAGTATCGAAGAACAAAAATTATTCCGTTTATATAAGAATCTATAATACGTAAACCATCTGCCATCGAACACGTTAGTCTTGTGTGTACACACAAAAAAATGGTTAAGTAGGGTATGACTTCGTGGCTACAATCTAGAAAGCCGTTTTGGCACATCAATATTTAGTAGGGAGTACGCCATTTGAGTAAGAAAAAGTTTTTGATTGATTCACTATTAAATATTGTCGCTACAGCCATACCGATTATTATTCTTCAATTATTCACTTTACCTATTATTGGGGATCGATTAGGTGAAGAGCAATACGGTTTGGTCGTTACTTTAATCAGTCTCTTTACTGTATTGAGTTTTCCGTTCGGTAATGTGTTAAACAATATTCGATTATTAATAGATGATGAATATAGTAAAAAGCGAATTTCTGGTGATTTCAATATTTTATTAATCAGCAGTATCGCGTTAAGCACGATTATGATGATCATTGGAACAATCTATTATGAAGGTAAGTTTTCATTCATCAGTATTAGTTTAATCGTCCTCATATCCTGTTTAAATTTATTAAGAGAATATTTAGGCGTCAGTTTTCGGCTAYAGTTAAACTATAAAAAGATTGTAATCAATAATGTGCTCTTAACCATTGGCCATATTTTGGGCACTTTTTTATTTAGTTTGATGGGATACTGGCAATTCATCTTTATTTTTGGATACGGATTTAGTGTTCTCTATATCATCAAAAATTCAACCCTATTGAAAGAACCAATTGTACGCACAGACATATTTAACTCCACTACTTATAAAAGTATCGTTCTCCTCGGCTCCTCTCTACTAACAAACGTATTAAACTATGCAGATAAACTATTAATTTTCCCATTACTTGGCCCAGCTGCGGTAACGATTTATTATACGGCGACCATCATCGGTAAAATCATGTCCATGGCCATCACGCCGATTAATGGGGTGATTTTGAGTTATATAGCGAGAATGGAAAAATTCAATCACAAAACATTCGGTTCGATTATGCTACTGACAGGGATTGTTGGCATCATTGGAT
>NZ_JBFUJC010000235.1:0-4999 GCF_056401595.1 Paenisporosarcina sp. P4_E4_2
CGTTAATGACAACCCAACAAACTGTTCCTTTGTAAATTGTTTGGTTGCTATGAGCCCAGCAACACCCATGACATATTCTGCTTTTCGCTGCGTGAAGGAAAGGTTGCGCAAATCCTCAACTTGCAATGAAGCAATTCTCTCAGTTGAGGGGAACAACCAATACTTTTCATCTTTATATTCGATAGAATCACCATATGTTGTGACGAGCTTTTGTTTTAACGCATACGCAACGTGCAAACTTATTTGCTGCCCCATAATCGACCAACAAAGCGCTTCAAATAGATCTTCCACACCAACTATCCTGAGCCCTTTATAAGCCGCGACAACTCCAGCTAATATCGCATCATCTTCAGCTAATGTATAAAATGGGCGTAAATCACGAGATAAATCAAACCACACTTCTACGTATGCAGTCGCTGCGGTGATAGCCAGGTCACTAATCGTACTCAATTGTGGGAAAGCTATGACAAGTTCGTTATGGATGTAAGATACTTCGATTAATAAGATTTCATTATCAATTCGAATCGCTTTTACTACGGACTGCTTTTCGAAATCCACACGGTGCAATAGTTCTCTGTTATTGCGTCCTAAGTACAACAGCAAATCGTCCCAATTAATATCCTGTATAGATTTTCTCAATTCGTTATCTTGGTGTTTCCACATTCACTTTTTATCCCCCTTATCAACAAAACCCTATTAGCTTTTTGCTAATAGGGTCTCCAATTACTGGCCGAAACGCTTATCCATGTCAGCAGTGAATTGTGTTTTTATTCGTWCAAGTTTTTCCTTGCTTTCAGCTTCAGTAGGACTTGTCACACCAATATAGTATTTGATTTTTGGTTCAGTTCCACTTGGTCTTACACAAACCCATGACCCATCTGACAGGAAATATTTCAATACATCGGCTTGTGGCAGTATAAGTGTCTCGTCTTTGCGACCGTCAACAAAGCTGCGTGTTTGCGTCAAGTAATCTTCTTGTGATGAAATCGCAATGCCTGCAACTTCTTTCAAAGGTTGAGTTCGTAAACTGGTTAACAGACTTTTGATTTCACGTGCTCCATCTGCTCCCTTTTTAGTTACGGATACTAATCCTTCAAAATAGTAGCCATGTCTTTCAAACAAATCGTGGAGGACGTCAAGCAATGACTTCCCTTGCATTTTGTAGAAAGCGGCCGCTTCTGTGATCGCTAAGACAGTTTGAATCGCATCTTTGTCACGTGCAAATGGTTTTATCAAATAGCCATAGCTTTCCTCGTAACCAAAMAGGAATGTGTATTCATTTGTTTCATTGTATTGCTGAATTTTCTCCCCAATGAATTTGAATCCGGTCAGTACATCTTCTGTTGATGAACCATGGAATTCTGCTATTACTCGTCCGAGATCAGAAGTCACAATGGTTTTGAACACCCGTCCATTGGCTGGCATATTTCCTGCTTCTTTTAATTGCGTTAATAAATACTCAATTAAAATGGCACCCGTCTGATTCCCAGTCAATAAAACATAGCTGTCGCCTTGTTGCACTGCCACACCCACACGGTCTCCATCCGGATCAGCTGTAATTAATAAATCAGCCCCGGTTGTTTTACCTTGAGCCATCGCCAATTCAAAAGCACTGGCTTCTTCCGGGTTTGGTGACTTCAATGTAGGAAATTCTCCATCCGGCTCCATTTGCTCCTCTACGAATGTAAAGTTTTCGTAACCCGCTCGTTTCATCAAATTACGTATAGTTGACCCTGATGCCCCGTGAAGAGGTGAAAATACAACAGCTAAATCATTTTTACCTGACAGGTCTTGATGATGTTGTATGGATTCGACATTTTCAAGATAGGTCTCATCAAGCTCACGACCAACCAATTGAATCAATCCATTTTCTTTAGCGTATTCAGTGTTGCCCGCTTCTACAGCTAACTCATCGCCTACTTGCTGAACAAATGAAATCACAGCCTCGGCATCTGCCAGATTTAACTGGGCCCCGTCTTTCCCATAAACTTTGTAGCCGTTATACTCAGGAGGATTATGACTTGCTGTTACCACAATCCCCATAAAAGCATCCAATTCCCTTACACTGAACGATAGTTGTGGCGTAGTTCTTGGCTCTTCATATAAATAGGCTTGAACTCCATTTTTGGCAAAAGTACTTGCTGCTTCCATCGCAAATTCAGGAGATTTCCTGCGACAGTCATAGGCGACGACAATTCCTTTTTTCATCGCTTCTGTGCCAGCTGCTTTTACGTAATCCGCAACCCCTTGGGAAGCTTTACGAACAGTGTATGTATTCATGCGGTTCGTACCCGCACCAATTTCACCGCGCATCCCGCCAGTGCCAAATTCCAAGTCTTTGTAAAATGCATCTTCCAGTCGCTTTTCATCTTGGGCGATTGCAGAAAGCTGTTCTTTCAATTCAGGCTCCAATTTGTCAAAGGTAAGCCACTTTTCGGCAGTTCGTTTATAACTCAAATCTATTCCCCCATTAAAAACGTTGATTAAGCAGATGAGAAATGCTCAGGCTTCATGTGCCAGTCTAGTAACTGGCACTTAAGCTTGTCTATATCTCATTGGCCTTTTTTATATTCGATACGATACACGTCATGGCGACGGTCTTTTAATTGTTTGACCGTACCATCTTGTCGTTGGCGACGTAAAATTTCTAAATCTACGTCTCCGATTAAGACCATTTCCAAGTTCGGGTTCGTTTCTCCAACTATCCCGTCACGGGCAAATTCAAAATCAGACGGCGCATATATACCAGACTGTGCATATTGAATGTCCATATTTTCGGTTTGTGGCAAGTTGCCGACAGTACCAGAAATAACCGTGTAAATTTGATTTTCTACCGCGCGGGCTTGTGCACAATATTTCACGCGTAAATAACCTTGTCGATCTTCTGTACAGAAAGGTGCGAAAATAATATTGGCACCCATATCCGTTGCTATGCGTGCAAGTTCAGGGAACTCAATATCATAACAAATTTGGATGGCAATTTTTCCGCAATCAGTGTCAAAAACGCGGACTGAATCACCTGCACTGATTCCCCACCATTTTCGTTCGTTTGGTGTGATGTGAATTTTGTATTGTTTTTCAATCGAACCATCGCGACGGAATAAGTAGGCGATGTTGTAAATCTCATCGTCTTCTTCTTTTACGAAATGTGAACCGCCAATGATATTGACATTGTAGCGAACTGCCAAATCGGTAAAGAGTTCGATATATTGTGGTGTGAATTCAGTCAATCGACGAATAGCACGACTCGGTGAAGGTTCATTTAAAAATGACATTAACTGAGTAGTGAAAATCTCTGGGAATACAACGAAATCAGAATGTGCATCGGATGCCACATCAACAAAGTACTCGCATTGATTTGCCAGGTCATCAAATGATTCAATAGCACGCATCATGTACTGAACGACACAGATTCGTACCGGATAACTCGTTTTGAAATGACGTTTTGACATTGGTTTATAGTCAACATTGTTCCATTCCATCAAAGTTGCATACTTACCTGAAGCTGTATCGTCAGGTAAGTAGTTCGGATTAATACGCATAAGCGTGAAACCGTTCATGATTTGGAAGGTCAATACTGGGTCATAAATTTTATGTCGAGACACAGCATCCACGTACTCACGTGGCAACATCTCGGCTGAATGTTTATGGTAATTTGGAATACGTCCACCGATTATTATGGATTTCAGATTGAATTGACGAGCAATTTCTTTACGCGCTTCATATAGACGCTGTCCTACTTTCATGCGTCGATATTCGGGATGCACCATTACTTCAATCCCATACATATTGTAGCCTTCTGGATTGTGATTCGTTATATAGCCGTCATCCGTGACATCTGACCACGAATGGCGGTCATCATATTCATCAAAGTTGATAATTAAACTCGAGCATGAGCCGATAATATGTCCATCCAGTTCTGCGACCATCTGGCCTTCTGGAAAAATAGTTAAATGACTGCGTAATTGGTCAACTTTCCAAGGGTCCATTCCTGGAAAGCAAAGCTTTTGCATCGCTAAAATAGGTTCTATATCATCCATGTTCGTCTGTCTGATGACCATTTTCATTTCAAATTGGGATAAATCGAATTGCTCTGACATGTAGATCGTCTCCTTCACAAAAGCTTCATACTTCATTATATAGGACTGCAGACTGCGTTGAAAATATTTTACATATTTGATGCTTAGAATTATAATTTGATAAGAGTTTACCCTCAGGAGTGGAGATTAGAACATGTCGAAAAAATCAGAGAATATGTTATTGTTTATGTGGGTCGTTTCTTTAGCAGCAACAATGGGGTCCTTATTTTTCTCAGAAATAAGGCATTATGAACCGTGTGAGTTATGTTGGATTCAACGCATTTTCATGTATCCACTCGTCTTAATTCTAGGTATCGCATACGTGCAGAAAAATGCACGCATTGCTGTAACGACTGCTACGTTCTCCATTATTGGTGGAGCGATTTCGTTATATCATTATGGTTTACAAAAAGTCAGCTTTTTATCAGAAAACGCACCTGCCTGTGGACGTGTATCTTGCACAGGTGAATATATCAACATCTTTGGATTCATCACGATTCCATTTTTGGCGCTGACTGCATTTATTCTTATCGCTATTACAAGTTTCATGTTATTGAGAGCTTTAAAGGAGGAAAAGTAGAATGAAGAAGTTATTAATTATTGGCGGAATCATCGTTGCCATATTTGCTTTATTGATTGTCCTGAACAATACATCAAACAAAAATAAATTAGCGGACAATCCTTACGGTACCAACGACTTAAAACAAGAAACCATTGATCAACTGGACGACGAAAACTATCAAAATATCATTCTACCTGATGACTTACAAGCAAAAGTAGAAAGCGGTGAACCCGTAACTGCTTATTTCTTCAGCCCGATTTGTGTTCATTGTAAAGCAATGACTCCTGTATTAATGCCAATCGTAAAAGATATGAACGTTGACTTAGTGCAATACAATATTTATGAATTTGAGCAAGGA
>NZ_JBFUJC010000236.1:0-4979 GCF_056401595.1 Paenisporosarcina sp. P4_E4_2
CTCTCACACTATTCTGCAAATGATAAACAATCAATCGACTGCAACCGATTTTAAACGACCAGGTCACGTCTTTCCCTTGATTGCGAAAAAAGGTGGCGTCCTTAAGCGTGCCGGACATACAGAAGCAGCAGTTGATTTAGCCTTGCTTGCAGGGTCAGCGCCTGCGGGTGTGATTTGTGAAATTATGAATGAAGATGGCACAATGGCCAGACTCGATGACTTAGTTATCATAGGAAAACGATTAAATATCGGCATTTTAACGATCGCTGAGTTGATTGCTTACAAACAAAAGCATGAAAAGCTGATTACCCGCGAAGTTGAAACTATTTTGCCAACTGAGTACGGTGATTTCCAGGTGTTTGGGTATACCGAAACATTGACAGGTAAAGAGCATATTGCCCTTGTAAAAGGCCCGGTCTCTGAAGATACACCCATTTTGACCCGTGTACACTCTGAATGTTTGACGGGGGATGTCTTCGCTTCTCGCAAATGTGATTGCGGATCACAACTCCATGCCTCACTCAAACAAATTGAAGCAGCAGGCTCCGGCATATTGTTATATATGAGACAAGAAGGCCGTGGCATCGGATTAATCAACAAATTAAAAGCATATGCACTGCAGGACGAAGGATTGGATACTGTCGAAGCCAATCAAAAACTTGGTTTTGCAGATGATTTAAGGGAGTACGGAATTGGCGCACAAATTTTACGTGACCTTGGCGTTCGTAAAATGAAGCTCATGACAAACAATCCTAGAAAAATTTCGGGAATAGATGGATACGGCTTGGAAGTAACCGAGCGTGTGGCAATCGAGATCCCATCTCATACAGACAATGAAGGCTATATGAAAACCAAAAAATCAAAACTCGGGCATTTTCTGAGTTTATAGAGGAGCTTATATATGACAACACATTTAGAAGGATATTTAGTTGGGTCCGATTTAAAAATTGGCATCGTCGTTGGACGTTTCAATGAATTTATTACGAGTAAACTATTGGGGGGCGCTGAAGACGCACTGAAGCGTCATGGTGTGGATGAAGCAAATGTGACGATTGCCTGGGTTCCCGGTGCTTTTGAAATTCCACTGATCGCAAAACAAATGGCGGCTTCTAAAAAATACGATGCCGTCATCACGCTTGGTACTGTGATACGTGGCTCTACCCCACACTTCGATTTTGTTTGCAACGAAGCAGCTAAAGGAGTTGCCAACGCTGGATATCAACACAATATTCCTGTCATCTTCGGTGTTCTAACGACAGATACAATCGAACAGGCAATTGAACGCGCTGGAACGAAAGCCGGAAATAAAGGTTGGGAATCTGCAACAGCCGCTATCGAAATGGCAAATTTGATGAAAAAATTAAGTTAATCRATGACCTCGAAGCTCTTTGCTTCGGGGTTTTATTGTATAATTTTACAAATGATTAAAAGGGGTGCTCACGAAATGAAGACGCTATACCTCGTTCGACATTGTTCTGCAACCGGACAAGCTGCTGAAGCCGAATTATCCCATACTGGATTTGAACAAGCTCAAAAGTTGGCTGCATTTTTTAGTGGAATTTCGATTGATAATATCATTTCAAGTCCATTTATAAGGGCTCAACATTCAATTGAACCGACAGCCAAAGCAAAAGATCTACCGCTTACAATTGATGCTCGCTTGGCAGAACGTACGTTAAGCACGTCTGATTTACCTAATTGGCTCGAGCTTTTAGAGAAGACATTTCTTGACCTCGATTTGAAGCTGGTGGGTGGCGAATCCAGTCGAGAGGCTACCACTCGTGCTATTGAAGTCATTGAAGAGGCGCAAAACAATACCGTACTCGTTACACATGGTAATTTAATGAGTCTCATTTTGAAACACTTTGATGATTCCATTGGTTTTGAGGAGTGGAAATCACTTCGTAATCCAGATGTATATACTCTTATCATTGATAATAATAAGAGTAGCATTAAGCAATTATGGAAAGATTGATGAAGCCCCTCCTGTTCACTTCAAGTGGATGGGAGAGGCTTTCCTTTTTGCGGATTTTTGGTTTTTGTCCATTCGATTTGTAATTCCGGCCATTCATCATCACAATGAAGAGTTCACTCAATTATCTCCCCTTTTCCCGAATGGAAGAAAAGTAATCCTGACGAATGTGATAAACTATCGTTAATAAACATGAAGAGAAGGCGGTCTGTATGGAATATCAACAAATGCTCGATCAATTAAGTGATTTGATTCATCAAAAACAGCTGATTGCTGCGACGATCAGCCAACCCCGTGCCAAATCCGAAGAAGTAAAACGAGTGAAGCTCAAGCCACTTGAATTAAAGGGCATTTATCATATTCAGTTTGAATACCAGTATGAACGTGTATTAAAGCATGAAAACCTAGAACTTGATGCAGCAAATGAAAAGTTGCATGCCTTACTCCAGCAATACAGACAAGTGCAAGCTGATTTTCAGGAAGAAAAAGTGCATATTCAGCTTTCCAAAAAGTTTAAAGTATTGTGGAAGTCGGAACGGATTGCTTCGAAAAAAGTGGTCAACCTTTCTCATAACCGAAAGAAAAATTATTTACTGGACGAAGATACATCCTACCCGTTTTTGGTACGTCTAGGTGTTCAGACGCCTGATGGCAAAGTCAAAAAGCAAAAGCATGATAAGTTCCGACAAATCAATCGTTTTGTCGAATTTATCGACGATGCACTGGACTACCTTCCGAAAGATCGACCGGTACGGATTTTAGATTTTGGTTCTGGGAAATCCTATTTAACTTTTGCTCTGTATCACTATTTAAGAATTGAAAAAGGTCTCGACATTCGTGTTACCGGTCTGGATTTGAAAAAGGAAGTAATTGAAGATTGTCAGCAAATCGCGGATGATTTGAACTATGATCACCTTGAATTCCTTGTTGGGGATATCAATGACTATAATGAGGAAACATCGGTGGATATGGTAGTAACACTTCATGCTTGTGATGTGGCAACGGATATGGCGCTTGCCCGTGCTGTAAAATGGGGTGCAAAAGTGATTCTGAGTGTGCCATGTTGTCAGCATGAGCTGAACACTCAACTGAACAGCACCGCTCTAGAAGTTATGCTTCAGCATGGACTTGTGAAAGAACGGTTTGCCGCTCTAGCTACAGATTCGATTCGGGCGGAGTTGCTGAAACTTGTCGGCTACGATGCGCAATTACTCGAATTTATCGATATGGAAAATACACCTAAAAACATTCTGATTCGCGCTTATTTCAATGGAAATAAATCGACATCAGAGGAACAGAAAAAATACCGTGCATTTGTAGATTTTCTGCAAGCAAAACCATTTCTTGAGAATGAACTGAAAGATTATCTATAAATCGACTTACAAAAAGGCATTGTTTTAAAAAACAATGCCTTTTTCTTTATTTCCAAATAACCAGAACTAATGGTCCGTTAGATTGATTTGTACAGCCACTTAAATAATAATCTGTTCTTTCTGCTTTATCTTCCGCTTCTAATGATTCGCAACTAATGCTGTTAATACTCCCCGATCCGAAATGATCCCTTGTCGTATCTTCTGTTGAATGGATTACCTTTCCGTCGTAAAGTAGTTCATGAATCATTGGGTCACCTTCTTCGGTATAAGTGACAATTCGAATTTCGTCACTTTCCCCATGATCGATATTGTCCTTAAAGGTTTGGAACGTCTCTAGATTTGTAATGTCTCCATGTTTATTGACAATATCCTCTGGTGAAGGTTGATAATCTTCCTGAACAGAACCACTTACATAAGTGATTTTGGGAGTCACCTGATTTTGCTGACAACCTGAAATGAAAAATATACAAATTAATATGGCTACATAGTATTTTTTCATGGTCATCCCCCATTGAATGTTAGTACTTTACATTATAACAAGGAAATCAGATTATGTATAAAATTACCAATAAATTAACCTTTGCACAATACTACAATTCAACACTCAAGAAAACATATCCTTCGTTTTCTCTTACTTCGCCAAACTTAACTGGTACACGTGATGAAAAAATCGGACCATCAATGACGACCGTATGGAACTCCCCGTTTTCTCCACACGAATCGATTCCCAGTGCTTCTAATTCATCCATCAGCTCTCTCGTGAATGTGCGGCCAATGTAGTCCCTTGGCATCATCTTTGTGTTTATTACGACAATAACCGCTTCAAATCCAACCTCCAAAAGTTCCTCCAGTATCGAACGTCTCTGTTCTTGCCATAATGGATGAATAGGAATGATATCTGATTTTGCACATGTTTTTTGTACCCATTCCAAATGTCCTTCAAGATCGATATCACCAAAGACGCCGTGAGTAATGCCCACTGAGCGACACTCGTCCATGGCATCGATAAACTTCATTTCATAGTCTTCCCATCCTGCGCCACGAATCATTAATGGCACGTTCAGGCGATCTGCCTGAGCCTTTATTACCTTTAATGGCAGAGCATGTGACTTCGAGATTTCTTCATCTTCCTGAAACATGGTCAGTAATCTCTTGGGGATCATCCCTGATTGGATTGCGCGGTAATAGGCCATAGCTGAATCCTTGCCGCCACTCCATGATGCAACAAACGGTTTGTTTTCCATTGTTTAAACTCCTAACTCTCTTCCATCGCGAATCTCCACTGCCTTTTCAGGGGCGTTGTTTATGATTCCTCGAACTTGTTTTTTAAAGATGGTTTCATAGTGATACGTCCACTTGAACATACGACCATACATTCTCCAAGTAGGTTTATAACTAGCATTTTCAGTGCCTCTTTTTTGTCTGTAGAACCTCCGTGAAATCCGATACAGACGAACCGAAAGACGAGGATGCAGGAAAATAATTTGGTCCGCTTCCTCGAATGTCTTCATTGACCAACCAAGGTGTGTACCTTCGATAATCCAGGTTGGCTGGCTAATGATATCAGCTAATTGGGAATCCCGTTTTTCCTCAGAATTGCGAATATCTCCTCCAGCACATCTCGACCATACCAC
>NZ_JBFUJC010000237.1:0-4966 GCF_056401595.1 Paenisporosarcina sp. P4_E4_2
GTCTAGTGATAATGGCAAAGAGGTCACACCCGTTCCCATACCGAACACGGAAGTTAAGCTCTTTAGCGCCGATGGTAGTTGGGGGTTTCCCCCTGTGAGAGTAGGACGTCGCTAGGCAAAATAAGAAACCGATACCTTTCGAGGTGTCGGTTTTTTTTATGTTCTTTTAAACAGGAATCGAAGGTGTGCGAGAAAAGAGAGGTGCAAGTAGTTCGAGGAAACAAGGGGGCGAGTCTCGGAGCGTATAACATACGTGAGAAACGAGAAGCCCGCAGATGACGAAGAAATGCGCAGTGCAACTCTTTTCGCAGCCTAGCGCCGATGGTAGTTGGGGGCACCCCTTGTGAAAGTAGGACGCCGCTAGGCAAAGTAAGAAACCGGTACCTTCTGGGGTATCGGTTTTTTTGTGTTGTATTTAAATGGTTTGAACAGGAGCACAGCGAAAATATAAACAATTAGTCTTTTCTAAGACCGTAACTTTATGTAATAACCCAAGAACTTAAATGAGAAACCACTCTGCGTACTTCCATGGCTCTTTTCCGAGGAGGAAGGGTTATTTAAAGGGAAGATTCAGTTGATTAAGAGAAGTTGATTCAACAAGTCTACTAGCCAGTGAGATGAGTTTGAGCGATAAATTTTCAAACCCCTGTTTTAGAAAAGATATCTTGTTTCACTAATCAACTTAACTTGGCTTATGAGATTATCTACAGCATGCTATACGTCTTGAAAGAGTGATTGTCATGAAGTAATCCATTAATCTATCAATSGTTAACTATTAAACCTATAGCTAGTTTGTAAGCGTATTGATGAATCCAATTACTTGTACATTACCGGGTAACTCGATATGTTAAGAATATAAAATGCAAGACGAGAGGATGTTGCCAAATGACGAATGTTTATGATTATGCTGCAACTTTAGTGAATGGCAAGGAAGTTTCATTAAGTGATTATAAAGGGCAACCTATGATTATTGTGAATACTGCTAGTAAATGCGGATTCACTCCACAGTTTCAAGAGTTACAAGAATTATATGATGAATATAAGGATCAAGGTCTTGTCGTTTTAGGTTTCCCATGCGGGCAATTTAGCAATCAAGAGTTTGATGATGTAAAAGAAACAATGGAATTTTGTCAATTGAATTATGGCGTATCATTCCCGATGTTCCAGAAGATAGATGTGAAAGGTGACAATGCTCATCCATTGTTCCAACACTTGGTTTCTGAGAAGAAAGGGTTATTGACCGAAGATATTAAATGGAACTTTACAAAGTTTTTGGTCGATCCTGACGGGCAAGTTGTAAAACGTTATGCACCACAATCATCGCCAAAGAAAATTGAAGGTGATTTGTTGCAATATATTTAATGAAATATCCGAATAATCTTTCTTATTACATGTTCCTTGACAGTCCATGTAGCCGCTGATAACCTTATCAATAATATTCATGAGGATATAGGGAGGCGTAAGAGATTATGTGGGAATCAAAATTTGTTAAAGAAGGCTTAACGTTTGATGATGTACTGCTTGTTCCAGCGAAGTCTGAAGTGTTACCGAAAGATGTTAGTTTGTCTGTTCATTTGACGTCAAAAATCAAATTAAATATACCAATCATCAGTGCTGGTATGGATACGGTCACTGAAGCTGCAATGGCGATTTCAATGGCTCGTCAAGGTGGTCTTGGTGTGATTCATAAAAACATGAGCATTGAAGAACAGGCTGAGCAAGTCGTCACGGTAAAACGTTCTGAAAATGGCGTTATTACAGATCCTTTCTTCCTTACGCCGACTCATCAAGTATACGATGCAGAACATTTAATGGGTAAATACCGTATTTCTGGTGTACCGATTGTTAACAATGAAGTAGAGTTAAAGTTGGTCGGGATTATTACAAACCGTGATCTTCGCTTTATTCAGGACTACTCATTGGCAATTGAAGATGTGATGACGAGAGAAGAATTGGTTACTGCTCCAGTAGGGACAACTCTTGAGGATGCAGAAAAGATTTTACAACAATATAAAATCGAAAAACTACCGATTGTGGATGAGTCCGGTGTATTAAAAGGGTTAATTACGATAAAAGATATCGAAAAAGTAATTGAGTTCCCCAATGCAGCAAAAGACCATCATGGACGTTTGTTGGTGGGTGCTGCAGTAGGAGTTACTTCTGACACAATGAAGCGTGTTGAACACCTTGTAAAAGCTCAAGTCGATGTGATTGTTATCGATACGGCTCATGGTCATTCACAGGGCGTAATCGATACTGTCAGTGAGATTCGTAAAACGTATCCTGAATTGGATATCATCGCAGGGAATGTAGCAACTGCTGAAGGTACGGCGGCATTATTTGAAGCTGGTGCTGATGTGGTGAAAGTAGGAATTGGTCCAGGATCAATTTGTACAACTCGTGTTGTTGCTGGTGTCGGTGTTCCCCAAATTACGGCTGTTTACGATTGTGCGACAGAAGCTCGTAAACATGGCAAAACAATCATTGCCGATGGTGGGATTAAGTATTCTGGAGACATTGTAAAAGCTTTAGCGGCAGGTGGACACGTTGTTATGCTCGGAAGTTTACTAGCAGGAACTTCAGAAAGTCCTGGAGAAACTGAAATCTTCCAAGGTCGTCGATTCAAAGTATATCGTGGAATGGGTTCAATTGGGGCGATGGAAAAAGGCTCGAAAGACCGTTATTTCCAAGATGATGCTAAAAAGTTAGTACCTGAAGGAATTGAAGGTCGTCTTCCTTATAAAGGACCACTTTCAGATACAATCCATCAATTGATGGGTGGTATTCGTGCAGGTATGGGATACTGTGGAACGAAAGATTTACAAGATTTACGTGAGAATTCACAGTTCATCAAAATGACGGGTGCAGGGTTGATTGAAAGCCATCCGCATGACGTGCAAATTACGAAAGAATCTCCAAATTACTCTATCTAATTAAATAACGGAACTTTAGCACCTATCTGCCGTCTATATTTTAGGCAGATTGGGTGCTTTTTTTTCAGAACGTCCCGTATGCCAGATTTTTGTGATAAAATGAGCAAGGGAAAATTAAAAAAGAGAATGGCGGAGGTTCTGAAGTGAAAAGTGCAGTGAGCAAGGCGCTAGTGCGCTGGTTACTCCTTCCGATTCTGATGGTAAGTATGGTTGTAACGCAACCGGCTTCTACAGATGCTGAAGAGAGTCTGAATTTATTGGTTGACGGTGCTATATTAATTGACGCGGATACAGGAAAAATATTATACGAACAAAATGCAGATACAGCTTTAGGTATAGCAAGTATGACGAAAATGATGACTGAGTACTTATTATTTGAAGCGATTGAAAACGGACAAGTTACTTGGGATCAACAATATTCAGTAACAGATTACACATGGAAGATCTCACAAGATCGTGTATTGAGTAACGTGCCTCTTCGTCGTGATGGGTCATACTCTATCAAGGAATTATATGAAGCAATGGCGATTTATTCAGCCAATGCAGCAACCATTGCCATCGCTGAAACGATTGCAGGTACGGAATCAGAATTCGTCAACATGATGAACAAGAAAGCCAAAGAGATGGGATTGGAAGGATATAAATTCGTCAACTCTACTGGGTTGAGCAATTCTGATCTACAAGGCATGCACCCTCAAGGTACTGGACCTCAGGATGAAAACGTTATGCCTGCAAAGTCTGTTGCGAAACTTGCTTACCATTTGTTGAAAGATTATCCGGAAGTGCTTGAAACGACGAGCATTCCACGAAAAGTTTTCCGTGAAGGCACAGACGACGCCATCAACATGGAAAACTGGAACTTCATGCTTCCAGGATTGGTGTATGAATACAAGGGTGCTAAAGTAGACGGGCTGAAAACCGGTACAACGAATTTTGCCGGCCACTGTTTCACTGGTACAGTTGAAAAAGATGGAATGCGTGTGATTGCGGTTGTCATGAAGGCAGTAGACAGCAAAGGCGAGGGTTCTTACAAAGCACGATTTGRCGCTGCTCGTGCATTGTTTGATTATGGGTTCTCGCAATTTGCAAAAGAAGAAGTTTTACCTGCAGGGTATGTATTTAAAGACCAAAAAGATATCCCTGTAATTAAAGGGAAAGAAGACCAAGTCGGCATTACAGTAAAAGAGCCGATTGAAATGGTCATTAAATCAAGCGAAAAAGATTTATACAAGCCCAAATTGGTGCTTGATGAGAAGAAAATGAAAGATGGTTCTTTGGAAGCTGCGATTAAGAAGGATGAAGTAATTGGTCATGTGGAAATTGTAAAGTCTGAAGGGTCAGATTACGGGTACATCACAGACGCTTCAAATTCTTCTGATGTTGTAACAACTGAAGCCGTTGAACGTGCAAGCTGGTTCTCTTTAGGCTTACAAGGTGTTGGTCATTTCTTCGGCAAACTATGGAATGGTGCTTCTGACTTTGTCGGTGGATTATTCTAAGCAAAAAACAAATCAAAACCGTGATTCCTTCAATTGAAGAAATCACGGTTTTTTTATGCTTTCTTTATATGCCAAGCTTTCATTAAGGCCTCTATTGCTGGTCCAAATGCTTCTTCTTCAAAACCACCGAAACCAATCAGCACTTGGGGGTTGGAGGGGATATTTTCGGTTGGATGATGGTAGTYGGACAAGGCGTATACCCGAATGTCTTGGTGTTTCGCAAGTTCAACTAACTCGCGATCAGACGATTCGCTATCAATCGTTAAAACGATGTGCATACCTGCTTGCTCGCCTGAAATTTGAACTGTAGGTTTATACGCGTCCAATGCTTGCGTTAACTTCTCCAATTTTTTACGGTATAACTTTCTCATACGATTCAAGTGTTTTGAAAAATGGCCGTCTCCCATGAACTGCGCAAGAACATGTTGATCGAGTCTCGGCACCGTTGATGAATAATACGGAAATGTTTGTCGATACGCTTGCAGCAAGTGCATTGGTAACACAAAATAGGCAATGCGTAGGGAAGGCATAAGT
>NZ_JBFUJC010000238.1:0-4925 GCF_056401595.1 Paenisporosarcina sp. P4_E4_2
AGTTATGGCACCTTCAGATAGTAAATTTGCTTGAATTGTATCTTCCAGACCTTTATAGTTCCAATCTTCGTGCTTGTCTGAAGCAGTATGAGCTGCAACTGATCGTTCAATAACTTCGTCGATCATCGTTTCTACCAATCCACGCATGTTATCGGTTTCCAGCACTTCCAAACGTTCTTTATAAATGATTTCACGTTGTTGACGTAAAACATCATCATATTGAAGCAATCGTTTACGTGCATCAAAGTTATTTCCTTCGACACGTTTTTGTGCTGATTCAACCGCACGTGTCACCATTTTCGACTGGATTGGCTGAGAATCATCCATACCCAATCGAGACATCATAGCACGCATATTGTCCGAACCGAAACGGCGCATCAAATCATCTTCCATTGATAAATAGAACTGAGTCACACCAGGATCGCCTTGGCGTCCTGAGCGTCCACGAAGCTGGTTGTCAATACGACGGGATTCATGTCGTTCTGTACCTWTGACAGCTAATCCACCAACTTCGATGACACCTTCACCAAGTTTGATGTCTGTTCCACGTCCAGCCATGTTCGTAGCAATCGTTACAGATCCTTTATGGCCAGCAGTTGTGATGATTTCAGCTTCACGTTCATGATTTTTCGCATTCAGTACATTGTGGCGAATTCCATGTTTTGTCAACAAGTTCGAAATAATTTCAGAAGTTTCGATAGCCACTGTACCAACAAGAACTGGTTGACCAGCTTTGTGTCGTTGTGCAATATCTTCCGCTACGGCTTTATATTTACCTTCCATTGAAGCGTAAATTAAATCAGCACGATCATCACGTCCAATGACACGATTCGTTGGAATGGCAATGACATTCATATTGTATATATTGCGGAATTCTTCTTCTTCGGTTTTGGCTGTACCCGTCATCCCAGAAAGTTTTTCGTACATACGGAAATAGTTCTGGAATGTAATGGTTGCCATGGTCATCGATTCATTTTGAATCTCAAGGCCTTCTTTCGCTTCAATCGCTTGATGAAGTCCATCCGAATAACGGCGACCTTTCATCAGACGTCCTGTAAAGGAGTCAACAATTACGACGTTGCCTTCTTGAACCACATAATCAACATCGTTATGCATACTTGCATGTGCCTTCAAGGACTGGTTAATGGCATGGTTTAAGCGAACATGTGTTAAATCGAATAAATTGTCGATTCCAAACGCTTTTTCAACCTTTTCAATTCCTGCCTCTGTTAATACGACACCTTTAGTCGACTCATCATATGAAAAGTCTTCTTCCTTACGAAGTACACGGACAAGAGCATTTGATTGTTGGTAAAGTTGAGCAGATTTTGCTGCTTGTCCTGAAATAATCAATGGCGTCCGTGCTTCATCAATTAAAATGGAATCGACTTCATCGATTACTGCATAATAGAGTGGTCGCTGAACATGTTCTTCTTTGTACAACACCATATTGTCACGTAAGTAGTCGAATCCAAGTTCGTTGTTTGTTGAATACGTAATATCAGCTGCATACGCTTCACGTTTCTCGTCCTTATTCAAACTGTTTAAATTCAATCCAACAGTTAATCCTAAGAAATTATACAACTGACCCATTTCGGCAGCATCACGGCTTGCCAAGTACTCATTGACCGTAACCACATGAACTCCTTTTCCAGTGATGGCATTTAAATAAACAGCCATAGTGGACGTCAACGTCTTCCCTTCACCGGTTTTCATCTCTGAAATATTGCCTTCATGAAGTGCAGCCGCACCCATAATTTGAACGCGGAAAGGATACATACCAAGAACTCGTTTGGCTGCTTCCCGAACTACTGCGAATGCCTCCGCTTGAATTTCCGATAAATCGGAACCACTTTCCAATCGCCCTATAAATTCATCAGTCTTAGCACGTAACTGATCATCAGTTAATGCTTCCATGTCTTTTGCAAACGCCTCTACTTGATCGGCAACTTTTTCTAATCTTTTTAAATCACGCTTATTTAAGTCAAATACTTTATTTAATACTCCAAGCATTTAAATTCACTTCCCATATAGTCTCAAGGTTTTTTTATATAGTCTCAAGGTTTATTTTACCACTGCAACTATAGGGGTGCAAATGACGGCTATATCTCTACAGTGTTTGTCTATCTTTTAGAAAATCATGCAGTTGTGTCCAGTTCAAAGGTTTGCTGCCATAAAACCCTTGAATGACATCTGCATTCAAAGCCTTTATTAAGAAGAGCTGTTTTTGTGTTTCCACCCCTTCTGCAACTACGTTGAACCCTAAATCGTGGGACAAGTCAATGACGGACTTAATAATCGCCTGCACACGCGAATCATTCTCCATTTTCTGAACAAATGAACGGTCAATTTTTACACGGTTTATCGGTAAAATACGCAAATAATTTAATGAGGAATAACCTGTTCCGAAATCATCAAGCGCAATGGAAATGCCCATTTCTCGAATTTTTTCGAGCGTTTCCAACACTTCTTCTCCACCCTCAATAAAGATGGACTCAGTTATCTCGATTTCGATGAGGCCAGGATCTACATGATATTTATTCAACAACGTTTTCAAGAGATGAATGAAGGATGTTTCCCGTAGTTGAATCGTACTGACATTGATCGCTACAGACGACACATGTGGGTATTCCTTATGAATACTCTTAATTTCGCGAATGGCTGTTTCAAGTACCCAATCACCTATCTCCTGAATTTTCCCAGACTCTTCCGCCACGGGAATAAACTCGGCAGGAGAAATCATTCCCCATTCTGGATGTCGCCACCGCAGCAATGCTTCCAGACTTTCGGTATTGCCTGTTTTTAGGTTGAACTGTGGTTGGTAAACGAGTGAAAGTTGATTGTACTTGATGGCCTCACGTAAACCTTGCTCCATCATATGCTGTTTTTCGAATGCTTCCTTCATTTCATAATTGAAATAGAGGACTCTGTTTCTTCCTACTGCTTTTGCTTTATAAAGTGCGGTATCTGCATTGATTAGTAATTGCTCACATGATTGAGCATCCGTGGGATAAAGTGAAACTCCTATGGAAGAAGTCACAAAAAACGCTTGTTCATTCAAATAAAATGCTTTTGCGAATGAAGTATGTATTGCAGTAAGGGTTGCTCGGACACCCGGGAATTTGTCTTTTTTGGAATGTAGCAAGACAATGAATTCATCCCCACTGAAGCGACCAAAGCAGCTGTTTTCTGGCAATAAGTCTTTTATCCGATGTGCTACTTGTACTAATAGAGAATCCCCGTAAGCATGTCCTTTCGAATCATTGATTTGTTTAAAATGATCAAGGTCAATAAATGCCACGGTTATCATCTGATCGGAATCGGTTAATTCTTCAATCCATCCAGCAAGTTCACGTTCAATCGAAAAACGGTTTGGCAAGTTCGTTAATGAGTCAAATCTTGCCTGATAGTCAATTTCTTGTACTTGTAGGTTTAGCAAATTGCCCATCTGCTCGATAGATTGTGCAATTTCACCAATTTCGTCCTTACTTTTGATCCCCATTTTAGCGACTAAATTACCTTGTTCCATTTGACGGACATGCTTCACAATGGTCGGTAAGTCTTTTAACATGGAGCGAAGCAACCAGGATAAGGTGATTAAAATAAGAATTGCTGCGATGATCCATGATATACCGATGATTCGCCCAAAAACTGCAAGTGGTTGGGTAACTGTTTTTTCGGGTGCATAACTAATCATTTGCCACCCAGTACTATCAATTTTTCGTGTTTCCACATAAAAGTTTCCTTTTGATGTTTTAACTAACTCGAATACATTTTCAGCGAGTGCAATGTTTTCGAATTCACTATTAATGTTGTCAGAGTCAAATAACGTTTGCCCTGTCTCCGTCAGTAAAATATGCTTGTTTTCCTTTGTTTCATATGAGCCTATCAATTTAGGAATCGTATCCAGGTGCATGTCCAAACCAAAATAACCGAGACGTCTCCCCTCTGATTCGACTGGATAAATGACACTCACGGTTAATTCCTTAGTTGTGTAATCGACATAAAGATCTGAGTATGATAAGCCTTCTGCTTCATTCGCTTTTTTAATCCACGGTCGTTTATGTATATCATAAGCGGCATCGGTAATATATCCATTATCTGCAAGTAAAAAATTCGGCTCAAGGAAGGCCATCCATACCAAACCTACACCATCTGTATTTTCTTGTACTCTTGTCATAAGCTGATTTGCTTGCTGATATATATTTGACTCCTTTACATTTTCCCGTTCAATTGAAGATTCCATAAGTTCCCGTACATCTTCAAGTTCTCCAAGTTGTTTTGTAATTTCACTTTTACTACTTAACAACGTGGAGATTTGCTGAACCACCAATTCGTTTTCAAGGGCCAATTCTTCTTCCATTTGTGATTCAAATAAGTTTTTTGAATAATTGTATGAAAAAGAGGCCATCACAAAGAGGATTGGGATGACAATTGCACTCATGGCAAATAACACTTTCCCACGAAATCCAAGTCTTTTCCAARATCGACTTTTCTTCATCCAATCCCCTCCCCTATTTAAGTGAAGTACCTAGCAATTAATAATGTAATAATTCGCTTCATTCGAGTGAATTCCTCCTCAATCGACAAATAAATCAATTTTAAAGGCTATGTTCAGCAATACTGTTGCTTTTGTCCGTTTGTACTAGGCATTCTGGCGCAAATCATTTTTTAACATCAACTGCATTTATACAAATCATAATTTTTACTGCTGTTAAATGATGCTGATGTTTATCGCCATTCGCGCTAGCCGCATGAGCCAACATGAAGTGGGTCATGAAGGTGTTGCCACAAAATTTCTCGCATTGCATTTTGCAACGAGTAACCGGAGACTCAGGACAAGGCGTTTTTAACCTTCTTCCCCTGGAATGCAGGCGCAAATACACTCTTTCTTATCAACAGCTTTATTTTGCTTAATAAATAAA
>NZ_JBFUJC010000239.1:0-4907 GCF_056401595.1 Paenisporosarcina sp. P4_E4_2
GGATAAAGCCATCCCCCTACCGGAAGCCATTTCATTTGAAGAAGCTTCTTCCGTCTTGTTGCAAGGGTTGACAGCCCATTATTTAACGCAAGACAGTTATGCAGTGAAAAAGAATGATGTAGTACTTGTACACGCGGCTGCTGGCGGTGTGGGGCAGCTTCTAATTCAGATTGCCAAGTTGCTTGGTGGAAAAGTGATTGGTTTGACATCTTCAGAGGAAAAAGCAGAAGCAGCGAAAGTAGCCGGCGCGGATGTTGTGTTTCTTTACAAGGATGACTGGAAATCGGCAGTTCTTCATGAAACGAATGGCAAAGGTGTAGATGTCGTGTATGAGTCCGTGGGTTCTACATTGATGGACAGTTTTGCGGCAACTCGAGTCGGTGGTACGGTTGTCTTCTATGGAATGGCTGGTGGTGACCCGGTTTCGATTGACCCACGCATGTTGATGGATACATCTAAAACGCTGACAGGCGGAGACTTATGGAATGTCTTGACCTCTAGAGAAGAACGAGTGGCTCGTTCAGGTGAGTTGTTCCGCTGGATGGAAGAAGGAAAAGTGAAATTAGCGAAGCCGACCACGTTTGCTTTGCATGAGGGACAGGAAGCTCATCGCTACTTGGAAAGCCGTAAAAGCACAGGGAAAATTTTATTGATTCCTTCGAATGGAGTATCAGAATGATTACTTTTCAAAAAGCCGGTTTGACGGTTTTTCAGAGCGCGCTATGGAAAACGACAAGCTCAGTAGTTGAGACGGATGACTTGATCTTGGTTGTCGATCCCACCTGGCTCCCCCTTGAAATTCAGGAGATACAGGAATTTGTGGCAAGCATACGCAACGGCAAAGACTTATATCTGTTATTCACACATGGTGATTTTGATCACATTATCGGATATCACGCATTCCCGGATGCCAAAGTAATCGGTAGTATGGGCATGCAGGAACATCCGAGAAAACAATACAAGCTCCATTTAATCCAGCATTTTGATAATGAATATTATGTTGAGAGAACTTATCCTATAGAGTTCCCAACAATTGATTTGGTCATTGAAAAGGATGGACAACAACTCGTCCTAGGGGATACAACGATGACCTTTTATTTATCCCCCGGACACACGCATGATGGATTATTTACTGTCATCGAGCCCCTGGGCATCTGGATAACTGGAGACTATCTTTCCGATTTTGAACTTCCCTATTTATTCGATAGTGCAAATGCATACCTGGAAACACTTCATAAAGCGCAGGCAATTTTGAATTCTCATAAAATTAAAGTACTAGTTCCAGGGCATGGACAAGCTACTGAAAATGAAAATGAGATAAAACGAAGAATTGAGCTGGCACATGATTATCTTGAGAGATTGATTGATGCCGTGAAAAGCGAGGATGCAGCAGCCATACTGGCATTGGAAAAAGAGATGCCTTTCCCATCGAATTTCACGAAAGAATGCCATCAGAAAAACGTAGAAATTATCCGTGAAGAAAATACTTAATCCCATTAGAAAACCGCTTGGATTCATTACACCCCAAGCGGTTTCTTTATTTCGATTATGCAACAGTTCGTCTACATTACTTTAATTTGTTAGCGTCTTGTTGTTTCATGGATTGAATCGTTCCTAATACAATTCCCATTACCTGTCCTTTAAGAGCATCCGGAACAGATTCATTGGTAGGATTGCGATAGATAAAGTGATTCAGTTCTCCGTTATATGAAAATCCGAGCTGTGTTAGGTCGTTCTTCAAAGAATCTGGTATTTGATTCGAACCTGTAGATTCTTCAAAAAACTCTGTTGGAGCTACATATAGCTCTACATCATCGAGACTGGAAGAGACGATAAGCAGGTTTGTGTCACCAGATAGAACCCATTTCCCTTTAGATCGAATGGAAATTCCCGCATGTTCCAACCCAGAGATTCCATCCAGATTCACACCAAAAATCTGATTGATCAATACTCTTATCTCTGCTCCAGTAATAGATTTATCCTGAACTTCAATGTACCGATCCATGACTTCATTTTTAGGCATGTCCATAATTTCAGCATCCAGTTCCGTTGAGACTGCAGTTACATTTAAGGACCTGCGAAGACTTTCCATGACAGAAATGTTGTACATGGACACTTTATTGCCGTAGTTTTTTTCTGAAATGTAATTCAAATCTATTCCGAAAACGCCCTCTACCACTTCACGTACTTCTGTCCCGTTCACTTCAGTACCAAATGATTTTAAGTAAAGATCCATGACTTCCGTTTTTGGTATTTCATTAATATTTTCCACTGAATTTCCGATTGCTTTCATTACCGCTGATGTATATTTGTTTTCCATAACATATCCACCTTCTCATCTTATTTCTCTAAACCTCATGTTATTAAAAATGCGATTCCAATTCTCTTAAGCTTTGCTACTTTCCTTGAAAATAGTGAATATGGTACAAAGAATATGTATCCATTAACTTATATATAATAGAATGTTAATTGTCAAACGTTCAAAAACTAAAAGTATGAACAAAGGAGAAAAACGATGCTTAAAAAACCTCTACGTGATGAATACCCGGCTTATTACGAAAACTATATCGGGCTTGTGCCTGAGGGGGGACTTACGGATTTGCTCAATTCACAGATACAGGACTTAATTGCACTACTTTCCGATATTGATGTATCTATGGCGAATTATCGCTATGCCGAGAACAAATGGACATTGAAAGAAGTCATTGGTCATATCGCGGACACTGAACGGATTATGAGTTACCGACTACTACGAATAGCTAGAGGCGATCAAACGCCATTGTCTGGTTACGATGACGAACAATATGTCCGAGAAGCTTCTTTTCATTCCCGCTCCCTATCAGATTTGCTTGAAGAATTGGTGGCAGTCCGATATTCAACTGTCAGTTTAATCAAAGGATTGAATGAAAACACGTGGCCGAGAAAAGGTATCGCAAACAACGGTGAAATAACTGTCCGAGCACTGGCCTATATCATTGCAGGTCATGAACTTCACCATGTGAAGATTATCAAGGAAAAATATTTGAAGCGTTGAACTCATAAAAAAACGCTTGGATCTCATTGATTCAAGCGTTTTGAATTTGTTTATAGTGGAAGATCTTTTTCTTGTGGTTCTTCTACATCCTTTTCTTTCGCCAGGAACCAGCCTGCCGCTGCAATTCCAATCAACACAGTGTAGAAAATCAGCTTCCACTCTGTGGAATGGGCAAATTCATATGAAATAACGCCAACGTCTGGATGTCCCAACGTCAAGACGGCAAGTTTCACACCTACCCAGCCCACAATCGCAAACGCTGCGATTTCTAGACCCGGTTTTGAATGAAGCAACTTGACGAAGAAGTTGGCTGCAAAACGCATGATGATTAAGCCTATGAGACCACCGGCGAAAATGACAAGGAACTTACCGCCGTCCATACCGCCGATTGGAGGAAGATTGGTGTTTGGAAGTGTCATAGCTAAAGCTACTGCCGCCAAAATTGAATCTACCGCAAATGCAATATCCGCTAATTCCACTTTGAATACCGTACCCCAGAAACCTGCTTTTTTCTTTTCCTTTGCTTCCTTTTGTACGCCATTGTTATTAAAGTAAAGTTTTCGTGCGATATGGTTAATGGCGATGAATAACAGGTACAGTGCTCCGATTGCCTGCACTTGCCATACGTCCACTAGGAACGAAATGATGAATAATGAACCGAAGCGGAAAACGAACGCTCCAACGAGTCCGTAAAACAAAGCCTTTCTTCTCTCGGCTTCCGGCAAATGTTTGACCATGATTGCTAGAACTAGCGCGTTATCTGCAGCAAGCAATCCTTCGAGTCCAATCAGTAGTAACAATACCCATCCATATTCCATCAAGATTGAAATATCCATTACTGATTCCTCCTTTAGAATTCAATTAAATTATCTTTGCAAAATGCGAAGGTTATACAGAGTCATTTACTGCAATTACTTGTATGACATCGTGGTCTAGGCTTTCCACTCCCTGTTTGAAAGCGAGTCGGGACTGGAATCGATAAGATGCACTGACAGCTGGCTGCATGGTTTTTGGGAGCCTAAATGTGAAAGGAACCTGATTAGTGGCATCTGATTCAATCAGCTTTGAGGTAAAAATGGTTACGGAATCGATTATTTCTTCTTCGGTTTTGTCCCCTTCACAGGTCTTCACCAAATCACAATCGATTCGTTTCAATTGTTGTTCAATCGTACCTCCTTTTACCAAGAAATTTCCCTTAACTAGCTCACCCGGCCTGTAAATATCTTTCTCAAGAATCAAATCAATTTTTGCCGACCCTATTCCAACTAACGCCATGTATTTCCTCAGTATCATATAAAATCCTCCTGTAATTTGTATTTAGTTGAGAGGCTCCATTTCGATTGGTCCGTTTCCAAAAATGAAAATAAAAAAACCTTTACCGGAAACGGCAAAGGTTTTTGAAAAAATAAAAGACCTTTACCAATGTTGGTAAAGGTCTTGCTAACAACGAAGTCGTTGCCAACAAAGCCGGGAGATTTTGGCCTCCGAAATGACGACTTTGCTGTAAAAGCTACTCCCCTTTAGGAGTTACGATTCAACTAATTACTATTAATATATTCTATTTAAGGGTAAATTGTCAAATACTTTAATTTTTCCATAGACAATTCGCCACTTAAAGACTTGTCCATTAACGAAAATCAAATAAACAGGTATCAACTATTTAACCAGAATAAAAAAATGAGTGAATATAACTGTAATTGAAAAAGAGCCTATGCAAGAAAATGTTGATTTTCATTGCGGCGGACGCGTTTCGCGGGCACGGCTTCAGTCTCCTCGTCACTACGTTCCTGCGGGGTCTTCAGCTCGTGCTGTTCCCGCTGAAAAGATTGGGACCAAAGGCAATTTGGTCCTAATCTTTGCGACGAGTAAGCGC